>NZ_KQ236688.1:1001707-1301986 GCF_001183545.1 Cellvibrio sp. pealriver | reverse complement strand
CGCCCGCGCTCCACTCAACATCACCGCGACGATTCGAGCGCGCTTCACGCAGTTCAGCGCTACGCACGTCAATTTCGCTGGTAAGCAGTAACAGATCCGGATTGTTAGCTAACCGCGATTGAAGGTCTGAAAGAGACACGGAAGGAGGTATTGCGTACAAGTCACCTTGTACAGTTTGGAAATCAGGGGTGGGATCAGCCCATTGGGCCGATAACAACAGGCGCTCATGCCGCACGGCTTGTTCTGCCTGTTTTAACGCAACACTCGCACGGGCAAGACTGGCTTGCGCCCGCAGCACTTCCGCTTCGGGCAGCCGACCAGCTTGAACCTGACGCCGTAAAGAGGTGAGCGTATCCTGTGCAATACGATTGGCTTCGGTATGCAGGGCCAACTGTTCCTGGGCTGCTACCAACGCAAGGAATTGGCGAGTTACCGCAGACAACACATCCAGTGTTAAGACGCGTTGCTCGGTCTGCAATTGCTGTTGGCGTGCGGTAACCACACCCAAACGTGCATCGCGTTTTCCGCCAAGTTCAATTACTGAGGACACGGCGATGGTGAGTTCAGCTGCATCGGTTCCGCGTAATTCGCCAGAACCCGCTACGTTTTCAAGCTCGGCACCAACGCGAAACTCCGGTCGTAACCCTGCCGTTTGCTGTTCACCAGCGAGTGCGGCGGCTTTAAACGGGTAAGCCGATAGTTGAGGATTGTGCGCAATCGTCGCGCGCAGAGCTTCATCAAGCGTAAGCGACGTCGTTGGTGCTGCCAGCCCAGCCGGGGCATGGCATAACACTGTGATCGCGGAACCTGCGATCACCTTCTGAAAAAAATGCATGGTTTTACTCCAGCCAAAAATCATGACCCGACGATATACATTGGATCGTTGAACCCTGTTTATGCAGGGCGATTAAAGGAAATCAGGCTGGGATAGTGGGAGGTGCACGCAAGGGTGGTCGTACACCGACACTGTGCCGTGGGCGCGTGGAGGTAATGGATTGAATGGTAAAGGTCGTTCCGCAGGCGCGCAGAATAATGACCAATGCCAGTAAGAAAGGGAGGAAAAGATCGAGCTTGAAGGCTTTGACCAGCACAGATTGAGACTGCTCAATATCGAGATCCTGGTGGGCGTCTCCATCTCCATGAACCGTATGGCCATCCAGCACATCTACGTGAAACGAAAGGGGTGGCTCCTGGCCATCAAAACAAAAATGCCCATGCACACCACTCCAACTGGCGATGAGCCAGAGCGCCAGGGCCAGAAGTGCAAAATGACGATGGCGTAACAGAGGTTTCACCAGATCAGGATCCTAAAGATGTGAGGGATGAGCGGAACTGAGCCAAAGCCTACCAGTAAACCGTGCCGTGGCATCACTTGTGTCCGCTGTTTTGTGAGGACCCGCAAGGTTTATCAGAGCCAGACTCCGCCGGTACGCTGTGCTCTTTGAGTTCCCGCTTGGCGTCACTCAATATCAACCAGGCTCCGCGCAAGATGAGTATTACAATCAGGCTGCCGATAATAATATCTGGCCAGCGCGAACTCATCCAGGCCACCAATGCGCCGCTGATAATCACCCCAAGATTAGCCAGTACATCATTGGTAGAAAAGATCCAACTGGCTCGCATGTGCACTTCGCCGTGGCGGTGCCGCTGGATCAACAGCAGGCAGGTAACATTAGCGGCCAGTGCAAGCAGACCCATTCCCATCATCAGTTGGGACGCCGGTTCACTGCCAAACACCACGCGCCGAACAATATCGATCACAATAAAGGCGGCGAGGATTAGCTGAAAATAACCGCTGACCAACGCGGCTCTGGCTTTGTCGGTTATGGCACGACCTACAGCGTACAGGGCAATGCCATACACAATCGCGTCTGCCAACATATCCAGGGAATCTGCAATCAAGCCAGTGGACTGAGCAAACCAACCAACGCCCAACTCCAGCATAAACATCACTGCATTGATACCCAGTAACCAATACAGGACGGTCTTCTGGTCACCGTCTTTTAGCTCAACATCGCAATCGCAATCACTCATGGTACTGCCTCGCTTGTGTCAAAGTAGATGTGTTCACTATAAACTCTATAGTTACTAGAGGGTCAAGCGGGAGTTATTACATGAAAATTGGTGCCTTGGCAAAACAAACGGGTCTATCTGTACAGACAATCCGGTTCTACGAACAGGCGGGATTGGTGTCCGTTCCAGAGCGAACTGAGGGTAATTACCGCCTTTACGACACCGAATCATCACGGCAATTGGGGTTTATCAAACAATGCCGAAACCTTGGTCTTACCCTGCATGAAATACGTGAGTTAATTAAATATCAGGCAACACCGGAAGAGGCCTGTGGCGAGATCAATCAGATTGTTGATGCACATGTGCTGGAGGTTGATGCGCGTATCGCGGAATTAACCACATTGCGTGAACAATTAATCAGTCTGCGGACACAGTGTAATAGCTCTCGATCCGTTAAAGACTGTGGAATTCTGAAAGCCCTGACGGAGACTTGATGATTCGCGCATACACTTGGTGCCAGGCTAAAAGCAATCCACAGTAAAAATCACCCGCCAAGCTAGGTGTATCTTTTCGTATCTCATGCCCATGTTAACGACGTCTCTGCGTTTCCAGAATGTTGAGCATCGGCATTAACACGAATGGGCAATGCCGGCGATAATCGGGCAATCCGGCCGCTCATTGCCCTGACAGTGCGCGACGAGTCCCTGGATCACATCGCGCATCTGCGTCAGCTCGTGGATTTTTTTATTAAGCTCGTCGAGGTGATGCTGGGCCAAAATTCTCACATCGGCGCTCGCACGCGCTTTGTCTTGCCAGAGTGACAATAATTGTCTGATATCCTCCAGCGAAAAACCGAGTGAACGCGCGCTTTTGATAAAACGCAAATTATGCAGATCCGTGGTGGTGTACTGCCGGTACCCGGCCTCAGTCCGATGTGATTGGACGATGAGTCCTATCGATTCGTAATGGCGGATCATTTTCGCGGTCACGCCACTGGCCTTCGCTGCTTGTCCGATATTCATAATCGTTACCTCACTGCGCCGACGATGAGTGTTTTTCTGAAGACCGTGGCTGCCATCGCTTTAACAGCAGCGCATTGGTCACCACACTGACGCTGCTAAATGCCATGGCCGCACCGGCAATCACCGGGCTTAACAAACCCAGGGCCGCGAGCGGTATTCCCACCAGGTTATAGATAAACGCCCAAAACAGGTTCTGCCGGATTTTCGCATAGGTGCGACGGGAGATATCAATCGCATCGACCACCCGCTGCGGGTTACTTTGCATCAGTGTGATCCCGGCCGTGTGCATGGCCACGTCGGAGCCGGTGGCCATGGCAATACCAACATCTGCCGCTGCCAGCGCCGGCGCATCGTTGATGCCGTCACCGACCATGGCGACCACTGCATCCTGTTGTTTTAATCGGCTCACAGCCGCCGCTTTATCGGCGGGTAAAACGTTCGCGAAGTAATTGCGAATGCCCAATGCCGTCGCGACCGCGCTGGCGCTGCCCTGGTTGTCACCGGTAATCATCACGGTGTTAATGTTGAGCTGTTGGAGACTCGCCACGGCCGCCTGTGCTTCGGGTTTGATTTCATCACCAAACGCGAGTAAGCCGATAAGTAGTTTCGCATCGCCAACTCGCGCCAACCAGGAGATGGTGTTGCCTTCGGCTTCAAGGGTATCCGCGCGCGCCTTTAGCATGGATAAATCCAGTCCCAGCTCATTCATCAACCGGGTATTCCCGAGGTTAAGTGTTTGTCCCTCTACAGTGGCGGCGACACCGCGGCCGGCCAATGCCTGGTGATCGACGGCAGCCGGGATGTCCAGGTGTTGTTCCTCTGCTGCTTGGGTCGCCGCTTTGGCCAAGGGGTGTTCACTGCCGCGTTGTACCGCTGCCGACAGGCGCAGCAACGCCGCGTTATCCCGGTTAAGCGCTTCATAGGCTGTGAGACGCGGTTTGCCCAGTGTCAGCGTGCCGGTTTTATCAAACACGACCACATTGACCCGATGGGCAACCTCCAGGGCTTCAGCGTCCTTGATCAGAATGCCGTGTTGGGCAGCAACGCCGGTACCGGCGATAATTGCTGTGGGTGTCGCAAGACCTAATGCGCAGGGGCAGGCAATGACCAGCACTGCCACGGCGTTTATGATGGCTTGTTCGATATTGCCGCTGTACCACCACCAACCCCCGAAGGTAACCAGTGCGATTACAATGACCACCGGCACGAATACACCACTGACTTTGTCGACCAGACGCTGGATAGGCGCTTTCGCGGCCTGTGCACTTTCCACCAGGCGAATAATCCGCGCAAGCGTGGTTTCCGCACCCACCGCCTCGGTGTCAATGATCACTAGCCCCTCGGCGTTGATCGCACCACTGGTGACCTTATCACCGGCTTGCTTGCTGACCGGAAGACTCTCGCCGGTAATCATGGATTCGTCCATGTGGGTTTGGCCCTCCTGGATAATCCCGTCCACGGGAACTCGCTCACCGGGTTTCACCACCACGTGATCCCCCGGTTTTACCTGGTCAATGGGTGTTTCGATATCCTGACCGCCCTGACGTACCCAGGCAGTGGCCGGTTGCAATGCCTGCAACGCGCGGATGGCGGCGGCAGTCTGGTGCTTGGCCCGACTTTCCAGCCATTTACCCAGCAACACCAGGGTGATGACCACGGCGGAGGCCTCAAAATAAAAATGCGTTTGCCCATGTTGCGCGTGGCTGGCAAATAACTGGTATACGCTCAACCCGTAGCCGGCACTGGTACCCAGGGCGACCAGTAAATCCATATTGCCGGTACCAGCCTTCAATGCTTTCCAGCCTGCGCGATAAAAGCGTGCGCCCAACCAGAATTGCACGGGTGTGGCCAACGCCCACTGGACCCAACCCGGAATCATCACGTGGACACCGGCCAGGGAGACGATCATGGGAATAACCAGCGGGACAGAGAGCAATACGGCGAGCAACAAGTGCCGTGTCTCGCGCGCTTGCCACCAACTGTTTGGCTTCGAAGATGCAGGCGCGGTTGCAGCCGTATTGTCGGGACGTACTTCATAACCGGCCTGATGCACGGCGTCCGCAAGTTGTCGCGGTGTGACGCCGGGAATGATAGCCAGTTGGGCCTTTTCGGTGGCAAGGTTAACCGACACGTTCAAGACACCCGGCACCGCCTTGAGCGCTTTTTCTACCCGACCGACGCAAGAGGCACAGGTCATTCCCTCAATATTCAGAGAGATAGCTGTGGTTCCCACCGTGTAACCGGCGTTTTCAACAGCGTCCGTTAACACCTTAAGTGGTGTGCCTGGGTTGGTAACCACGTGGGCTTTTTCGGTAGCCAGATTCACACTGGCCTCACTCACGCCTGGCACTCCGCGTAATGCTTTCTCAACACGACCGGCGCAAGACGCACAAGTCATACCCTCAATGGGTAAATCGATGGATTCAGTAGGCGTTGATGAGTTCATGGTGTTTCCCTCGAACGGTTAGGATGCGACCAGTGTTCACCTTCCCATCATGGTAAGGTCAACCACTTTACACATTTTTCTTTCAAAAAAATTCCGCTTGACCTTGCCACTGTGGGAAGCCGGAGACTGATTCTGTTCGTTAAACCTTCCCGGAGAAAACCTGATGACTACCTTTATTGTGAACAACATGACCTGTGGCAGCTGTGCCAGGCACATTACCCACGCGGTGAAAGCATTGGATCCCGATGCAACCCTCGCGATTGATCTACCATCGCGCCAGGTGAATATTGAAAGCACTAAAACAACGGATGAGTTAATCACTGCCATCCGTGCCATGGACTACGATGTCGCCATCGCGAATGAGTAATTGCATGACCTTATCTCTTGAGGGATGAAACATTTCGGCGATCTGGTTTTCCAATCAAAACCGGATCGCCGGATTATGCATGCCCAACAGCATGGACGCCGATGTTTTACCAGCACGCATCGGTGTAGCTACAACCGTGTCACCGCACGGATACGCAAACGAATCGTAATGGCCGGTGCAGTGATGTCGCTGCACCCACATGAAGAGGAAATCAACCATGCCCCATACTAACCCCCATTCCGAGTGTGCCGATGCATGCTCATCCTGTAGCGAAATTTGCTACTCCACCGCGATGAATCACTGCCTGCAAGTCGGCGGAAAACACGTTGAGCCGGAGCATTTCAAATTAATGCTCAACTGCGCCAAAGTGTGCGAAACCTCAGCCTGTTTGCAATTAAGTGGATCGCCTTTTAGTCATCACCTTTGCAAAGTCTGCGCGGAAATTTGTGAAGCTTGCGCAAAAAGTTGTGAAAGCCTCGGCGAGATGGATGAGTGCGTTACCGCGTGCAGGAAATGTGCGGAAAGCTGCCGCCGCATGGCGGCGTAAGCCTGTCCCTACACGGCACTTCCCGGTGTTTACATCACGCCGGGGCTTGCCGTTATCCAGCATTCTTCAGAACGTATCCAGTCGTCCTTTGCTCCCCCATATTTAACTAACTCAACGATTTTTTGAAACTGTTAGTGCTCAGGGTCGTTGAGTGCAATCGTGTTTCTGCTACGTAGCAACCGAAAGGCAACAGGTAGCACAAACAGGGATAACACCGGTGCAGTGAGCATACCGCCGACCATCGGCGCAGCAATGCGGCTCATGATTTCCGAGCCGGTGCCACTGCCGAGTAAGATGGGCAGTAAGCCCGCCACAATCACTGCAACGGTCATCATCTTTGGCCGGATTCGCAACACCGCGCCTTCCTGGATAGCGTCATCCAGATCCCGGCTTGTCGGTGTGCCACTGTCCTGCGTACGCCGGTGCCAGGCCTGTTTCAGGTACAACAACATAATGACCCCGAACTCGGCAGAGACCCCGGCAAGTGCAATAAATCCGACCGCCGAGGCCACCGACAAGTGGTATTCCAGCAGGTACAACAACCAGATACCGCCCGTGAGTGCAAACGGCAAGGTTCCCATAATCAGCAGCGCTTCATCGAGCCGTGAGAAAGTGAGGTATAGCAGCACCAGGACAATCGCGAGCGTGCCGGGAACGATCCATTGCAAGCGCGCAGTTGCGCGTTCCATGAATTCGAATTGGCCCGCATAGCTGACGCTGACCCCGACCGGCAAACGAATGTCATTGCGTACCCGTTGCTGCAAATCCGCTACGGTGGATCCGAGGTCACGATTCCGGACGTCGATATACACAATACCGGTTGGCCGAGCATTTTCACTTTTGATCATGCTGGGGCCGTCGGTCACCGCTACCTTGGCGATCATCCCCAAGGTGATGTGTTGGCCTTGCCCCGTGATGATTGGCAAGTTCTGCAGTTTCCCGAGGCTGTCGCGCCAGTCGCGCGGATAGCGGACATTGATGGGAAACCGCGCGCGGCCCTCAATGACTTCACCGATATTTTCGCCGCCGATCAACCGGCTGACCACCGATTGTGCCTGGATCATATTTAGCCCGTAACGCGCCAGTGCCGACCGGTCAAAAGCAATGTCGAGGTAACGACCACCACCGGTTCGCTCAGCCACCGCTGAGGTGATGCCGGGAATGGTTTTGGCGAGCTGCTCGACTTGTGCGGCTACTTGGTCGATATCCAGGAGTGACTGGCCGGAAATCTTGACCCCGATGGGGCTTTTAATCCCTGTCGCCAGCATATCGATACGGTTGCGGATGGGCGGTATCCACAGATTGGCCAGTCCCGGCACTTTGACTTTTGCATCCAGCTCCGCCAACAGTTTTTCCGGTGTCATACCGGGGCGCCATTGGTCACGGGGTTTGAACTGGATCGTGGTTTCAAACATTTCCAAAGGTGCGGGATCGGTCGCGCTATTGCTGCGGCCCGCCTTGCCAAACACGCGGGCGACTTCCGGTACCGATTTAATGAGCCGATCCGTGTGTTGCAATAATTGGCTGGCTTGTTGGGCGCTGAGCCCCGGCAAGGCACTGGGCATGTACAGCACATCACCTTCATCCAGCGGCGGTAAAAATTCGCTGCCCAACCGGTACAGTGGCCATGCGGTGGTGAGTACCAGAATACCTGCTACGGCTAAGGTCGTGCGCGGGTGACGTAGCACACCTGCCAGCAAGGGTTGATACACCCGAATTAACCAATGGTTGATCGGGTTGCGTTGTTCCTCGGGAATACGGCCGCGGATCCAATAGCCCATCAGCACCGGAATCAGGGTGATAGATAATCCGGCCGCCGCCGCCATGGCATAGGTTTTGGTGAACGCCAGCGGGCCGAACAAACGTCCTTCCTGCGCTTCCAGCGTGAAAACCGGGATGAACGATAAGGTCACGATCAGCAGGGAGAAAAACAGCGCCGGTCCGACCTCGGCGGCGGCCTGAGCCAACACCTGCCAGCGCGGTTCATCGTCAAGCGCTTGTCCGGGATGGTCGTGCTGCCAGCGCTCCAGGTGTTTGTGTGCGTTCTCAATCATCACGATGGCGGCATCCACCATCGCACCGATGGCAATGGCGATGCCACCCAGCGACATAATGTTGGCATTAATCCCCTGATAGCGCATGACGATAAAAGCGATCAGTACCCCCAAGGGCAAGGCGACAATCGCCACCAGTGCGGAGCGCCAATGCCAGAGGAAGACCGCGCAGACCAACGCGACCACCAGAAATTCTTCCAACAATTTGTGGCTGAGATTGGTGACGGCGCGATCAATAAGGCTGCTGCGGTCATAGGTAGTGACCACCTCAACACCCACCGGCAAGCTGCTTTGCAACTGCGCCAACTTTTCCTTAACGGCGGCAATGGTGGCGCGCGCATTCCCACCGGAACGCATGACCACCACACCGCCGGTAACTTCACCTTCACCATCCAGTTCCGCGATGCCCCGGCGCATTTCCGGTCCCCGCTGGATGGTGGCCACATCGCCCAGTGTCACGGGGATGTTATTAACCAGTGCCAGAGGAATTGCTTTGAATTCTTCCAGGGTGTGCAAGTAACCACGGGCACGTACCATGAGTTCGGCTTCGCCAGCGACCAGGACTCCACCACCGGTTTCCTGGTTTGCCTCCTGAATAGCGGTTATCACAGACTCGTGTGAGAGGTTGTAAGCAGCCAGCCGCACCGGATCCAGCAGGACCTGATACTGGTTAACCATACCGCCAATGGCAGCGACCTCTGACACATCCGGCAAGGGTGCCAATTCAAAACGGAGGAACCAATCCTGAAGAGCACGCAACTGGGCGATATCGTGTCCACCGGTTTTATCAATCAGCGCGTACTGGAAAATCCATCCCACACCGGTGGCATCCGGTCCTAACGACGGTACAGCGCCGGATGGCAATTGCGCTTGCACCTGGCTCAAGGATTCGAGGACTCGCGAGCGCGCCCAATAGAGATCCGTGCCATCTTCAAACAGGACATACACAAAGCTGTCTCCATACAGGGAATACCCCCTCACATGGCTGGCACCCGGTACCGAGAGCATCTTGCTGGCCAATGGGTAAGTCACCTGGTTTTCCACCAGCTCCGGTGCTTGCCCCGGAAACGGTGTGCGGATAATCACCTGTACGTCAGAAAGATCCGGCAAGGCGTCAATCGGCGTGCTCTTTACCGCCCAGATTCCCCAGCCGGTGAGAAGCAATGACACCAGCAACACGAGTACCCGGTGAGCAATGGACCAATGAATAATCCGGTTAATCATGGCCGTGCTCCCCGTTAGCGGGTTCCGCTGTCAGCCCGAGAAACGAGGCTTCGGAATCCAGCAAGAATTGCCCGCTGGCCACAATGGTTTGTCCTTCTTCCAATCCCTTGCGAACAAGCGTTTTGTCGCCCATTTCCGGTCCAGGTGTAATAGTGACCGGTCGAAACTGTCCCTCCGCTTCGGCAACCATCACCAATGTACGTTTTCCCGTGCGAATAACTGCCTCGGTCGGTACAAACAGCGCCATTTCCTTCCCGTTTGATTGAAGGGTGACGTGCCCGGTCGTGCCGGAGGTAAGGATACCCTCGGGGTTATCCAGCACTATCCGGGCGGTGCGTGTACGCGTGGGGGTATTGAGGGTTGGCAATATCTGGTCGATGCGTCCTGTCAGTTCTTTATCCTCAGGATTGGCGGACCTGAACCGGGCGGAGTCGCCAGACCGTAATGCGCCGGATAAGCCTTCCGGGATTGCCGCTTCCAGCCACAAGGTATCGGTGCCGTTGATTTGTGCGATGGTTGTGCCACTGGCCAACGCCATACCGGTCTTAACACCCAGCAAGGTGATCACGCCGTTGATGGGCGACGCCAGGGTAATCCGCGTTTCCGGTTGCCGCGTTTTTTCGACCTGGGCAATCAAGGATTCGGGCATACCCAACAACTGAAGCCGCGTGCGCAGTGTCTTCAACCGTTGGGTATTGCTGGCTACCGGTTGGGACAACAAGTCATTTTGCGCATCGAGCCATTCCGGTATGTGTAATTCCACCAGGGGTTGACCGGCGATAACCCGATCACCCAACGCAAGGGGCCAGACCTTTTCAACAAACCCGGCGGCTCGCAATTGTAAAATGGCCTGGTGGCGTTCATTGAATTGCAGCTGTCCGGGGACATCCAGCATCTGCTTGACGGGTAGTCGTTGAACTTTCACCGTACGCATCCCGAGATTCTGGACCTGCAACGGAGCAAGGTTCATAACAGCTTCCGATGCGCCTGCCTCGGCATATTTTGGCACCAGTTCCATGTCCATAAAGGGCGACTTGCCCGGCTTATCAAAATGCTGGTCCGGTACCATCGGGTCGTACCAATAAAGAACTCGCGGCTTATCCTCTGCCGGCTTTTCCGCTTTTTCCGGTTCCGCATATTTGGGTACCAGCTCCATATCCATAAACGGGGATTTACCCGGTTTATCAAAGTGCTTGTCGGGCACCATGGGGTCGTACCAGTAAAGTACCTTGGGCTCTGGAGGCTTGGCCGGTGTAGTCGGACTTGGGTTGCGGTAAATACCCGCGCCTATGGCCACCCCTAATACCAGCGCACCCAACGTCAGCGCCGCCAGTACGCGGATAGAGACTGTGTTCATTTGAAAAACTCCTGATCACGAATACCTGTCTCCACCGGCAAGGCACAACCGCCTCCGGTGAAGGACTATTTTTTATCGCGGGATCAGGTGTGGGTAGGAGGTCGCCAGATGCTGGCGAGGTTCATCGGGAGGTGGGGTGAAATAGCGATAACGCCTTCAGTGGGGAGCGGACGTACCGATGGTAATTCGACTACAGCGGCGATGGGTTGCGCTGGCGTCTTGCACAGGTGACAGCTCTTCAGGGTTTTACAGAGGGGAACGGCTTCGTCCTCTGGACAACAAGGCATGTGGTCATCCCCGGCAGAATCCATCGCCATTTCCGCCGGGCAAGGATCGGCGGCAAGCAGCACTTCTGCCACCGATTGCAGGGGCATCAAAAAACTCAGCAGCAGTATGAATAGCAAGGGATAACGGCGCATAGGAGCAGCATAGCGCAAAGTCAGGATATCCAGCTATGACCACGACCATCGGTCCTGAATTATTTCTCATCGGGCATAGACATCCCTGGCCTCATGATGCGTACACGGATTGTTGCGTGCGCAACATTACTTGTACTGGTCGTACCGATTTAATCCACCTCATTCCCAGCTGCGTCGTGACAACACCCTAGCGAAGTCCGCGAAATCCCGGTTCGGAAACCCTCTTCGAGAGGCCTATTAACCCGGGTGTACGCTGGAACCCACGGCGATGCCTGCCGAATGAGGTTGTCACCACAATGATTCAACAACTGCCCAGAAATCCATGAGTTCGTGTTGCGCGCAAATTAACGAATAAGCATGAAATTTGCCGCCGGTGTCGTTGCGATTGCCCGGATTGGTTAATGGCACTCACCGCTATCTATTGATCGTTGATAAAGAGTTTTTCCGTTTCAACCTCAACGCATTTCCAATCACCGAGACGGAACTGAGGCTCATCGCGAGTGCTGCAATCATGGGTGACAATAACCAGCCAGTCCAGGGATACAAAACCCCGGCAGCAACGGGAATTCCCAGTCCGTTGTACAAGAATGCAAACATCAGATTCTGCTTCATATTGGTTACGGTGGCTTCCGATAAGAAACGCGCGACCGCAATCCCGCGTAAATCACCTTTCACCAATGTAACTTGTGCGCTGTTCATCGCTACGTCAGTACCGGTGCCCATGGCAATACCCACATCGGCTTTGGCCAGAGCGGGGGCATCATTGATTCCATCGCCCGCCATGGCAACAACCTTGCCCTCGGCTTGCAAGCGTTCAACCAAACGCAATTTATCCTCTGGTTTCACTTCACCGTGGACTTCATCGATACCCAGGCGCGCCGCCACGGCTTTGGCTGTAGTGAGGCCATCGCCCGTCGCCATAACAATGCGTAAACCAGCGGCTTTTAGTGTCGCCAAGGCTTCCGGTGTACTGGCCTTGACGGGGTCAGACACCGCCAACAGACCCGCGAGCTGCCCATCCACTGCCAGGTACATAACACTGGCACCCTCACTGCGTAAGGTTTCGGCTTCGGGCACCAGCGGTGCAACAACGACACCCTGTTGCTCCATTAGCACCGTGTTTCCCAGCGCCAGCTTGCGCCCCGAAACGGTTCCATACACTCCGATGCCAGAACCCGATTCAAATTGTTCGACTTTTTCCAATGCGAGATTGCGCTCGCGCGCCGCGCGGACAATGGCATCGGCCAGCGGATGTTCGCTTCCCTGATCAAGGCTTGCGGCAAGGCGCAACACATCGTCTTCATTAAATCCTTGAGCCGGTACCGCACGATCAAATGCAGGTCGTCCTTCAGTCAAGGTTCCCGTCTTATCGATAATGAGGGTATCTATCTTGCGAAAGTTCTCGATGGCGGCGGCGTCCCGAAACAGCACACCCTGTGTGGCACCACGCCCGGTGGCCACCATGATTGACATAGGTGTCGCCAGTCCTAACGCGCAAGGGCAAGCAATAATCAGTACCGCTACCGCATTAATTAAACCGAATACCCAACGCGGTTCAGGGCCGAACAGTCCCCAGGCAAAAAAAGTCAGCACGGCAACCGCTACCACCGCAACGACAAAATAACCGGCAACGGAATCCGCCATACGTTGCATGGGTGCTTTGGATCTCTGCGCTTGCGCTACCATCTGAACAATCTGTGCTAATACGGTAGACGATCCAACGCGCTCAGATTGAATGGTAAGTGCACCATTGGTATTGAGTGTTGCACCGATCACCTTGTCGCCCGCGCGTTTCATCACTGGCAGCGGCTCGCCGGTCAGCATGGACTCATCCACTGCGCTGCTACCTTCCACAACAACCCCATCCACCGGTACTTTTTCGCCGGGGCGAACACGCAACTTATCACCCACATGGACATGCGTGAGTGGCACATCCTCTTCACTGCCATCCTCGCGAATACGTCGCGCTTTTTTTGGAGCTAAACCGAGTAAGGATTTGATCGCCGCCGAGGTTTGCGAGCGCGCCTTTAATTCCAACAGTTGCCCTAAAAGCGTCAACGAAATAATGACGGCGGCCGCTTCGAAATAAACGGAAACCCGTCCCATGGATACGAAGGAATCAGGGAATATACCGGGCGCCACTGTCGCTACCAGGCTGTAAACGAAGGCCGCACCTGTCCCCAAGCCAATCAGCGTCCACATGTTAGGTGTGAGATTGATAATTGATTGCCAGCCGCGCACAAAAAAAGGCGTTCCCGCCCAGAGGACAATGGGTAACGTCAGGATCAATTCGATCCAGGTTTGGGTAGACACAGAAAATAGATGAAGCTGATGACCAAACATGGCCAGCACGGTAACCGCTAGTGTCAGCGGCAACGTCCACCAAAACCGGCGGGTGAAATCCCGGAATTCGGGATTCTCCTCTTCATCAAGTTCGGGTAACAGTGGCTCTAATGTCATGCCACATTTAGGGCAATTACCCGGTTGCTGCTGGCGTATTTCCGGGTGCATTGGGCAGGTGTATATAGCACCAGGGATCAATTCCGCTCCCGGTTGTTGTGCCATATCCTCCACCTGCTGGTGTTGAAGCTTAGTACCCGGTGAATGAGCGGAATTATGGTTGTGTTGATCCGGCTTACAAGATTGATGCGGATGGTCGTAGTTATGTTCCATGAATTCCCTCGGGATCTCTTCTGATAAGAATCAAGTAGTAGACAAGTGGCGGCCATAAATCTGCCGATATACACAAGGAACCACCAATAACGTCAACACAGTGAGTGACAGCAATCCGCCAAACATGGGGGATGCCAGAGTTTTCATGACATCGGCACCGATACCGGTGGCGAGCATGACTGGCATCAGCCCAAATACATTCATGGCAACAGCCATCAATACCGAGCGCAGACTATTTTTAGCACCCTCGACGACCGCAAGTTGACCATCATTTGCCGTGAGTAGTCGACCATCCGCTTGCCACCGCTGCCATGATTGATCCAGAAATACCATCATGATTGAAGTTGTAGATACGGCGACCCCGATCAATGCAATGGCACCGGCCCATACCGCCACACTGGTGTTGTAGTTTAAAAACCACATCAAAATAATGCCGCCACTTAATGATAGCGGCACGGCCACCATGACGATGAGCGCGCGGGAGGTGGAACGCATACTGAAATACAAAAATGCAAATACCAACAAAAGGGTTACTGGCAATACGATGGCCATGCGTTCTTGCATGCGTGCCAGATATTCATATTGGCCGGTCCAGGTAATGAAGTAGCCTGGGGGGATGTGCACGGCACTGGCAATAGCCGCTTTGGCATCATTGACGTAACCTCCCGCGTCACGCCCCAGCAGGTCGATATACACATAACCGGCCAGCGAGCCATTTTCATCCAGGACCATAGGTGGGCCAGTACGCGTGATTACCTTTCCCAACTGCCCCAGGGGCACTTGGGTTCCGGTTGGTGTTGCCACCAGAATGCGTTCAATTTTTTCTACGCTATCGCGCAGCTCACGCGGGTAGCGCAAATTAATGGAATAACGTTCGCGCCCCTCAACCGTTTCGGCAATATCCATGCCCCCGATGGCGGTTTCTATGATCATTTGTACGTCGCCCAACAGTAATCCGTAACGGGCAAGGGCGGTTTTATCCGCTTCAAAATCTAAATAGTAACCCTCATTGATTCGCTCGGCATAAGCGCTGCGAGTGCCGGGTAAGGTAGAAAGAACCTGTTCAATCTGCTGACCGATATGCTCAATAGTGGCAAGGTCTTGCCCAAAAATTTTTATGCCTACCGGCGTACGAATACCGGTGGACAACATATCAATACGACCGCGCACCGGTTTCGTCCAGGCGCGGTTTAACCCCGGCACAGCCACTGCTGCATCCAACTCTTGGATTAATGCTTCAGGCGTAAGTCCCTGCCGCCACTCCGCTTGCGGTTTTAAACGAATGGTGTACTCAAACATTGATAAAGGTGCTGGGTCGGTTGCAGTTTCAAAACGGCCAGCCTTACCAAAAGAACTGGCTACTTCCGGGATAGCTTTAATGGCTTTGTTTTGGCGAGTCAGAATATCTTGCGCTGCGGTGACCGAAATTCCCGGAACAGTGATCGGCATATACAGCAAGTCGCCTTCCCAAAGCGGAGGCATAAATTCCGACCCCAGCCGCATAAATAATGCGAGCGACACCGCCACCAATAAAGTCGTGCCTGCAAATACCGTTTTGATATGCCCAACGCACCATCCCAGAATGGGAGTATAAATCGCCTGTAACCAGCGATTGACTGGCGTGTCACTGGCCTTGCGAATTTTTCCTTTGACGAACAGCGCAATTAAAATCGGTACCAGGGTGATCGTCACTAAGGCCGCCGCCAGCATGGCAAATGTTTTTGTGTATGCCAGCGGGTGAAATAATTTTCCCTCTTGCGCTTGCAACGCAAAAATCGGTAGAAACGAAATGCTGATAATCAGCAATGCTGAAAATATGGCAGGACCAAGTTCGCGACAGGCATCAAGGGCAAGTTGCTGCCGCGTTTTCCTGCCATCCGACTCGGCAATTTTGGTATGGGTATTTTCGATGAATACCACCACCCCATCGACTATATCGCCAACCGCCAGAATGATCCCACCGAGTGACATAATGTTAAGGCTGATATCAAAGTAGTACATGGGAATCAGCGATATCAGCAGCGATAAGGGAAGCGTGATAACAACGACCAACACACTGCGGATGTGAAATAGAAAAAAGAGAATCACTATGCAAACCAAAATAATTTCTTCAATCAAATTTTCCTGCAGGGTTTGCACTGCCTCGGAAATTAAATCCGAACGATCGTACACCAACTCTATTTCCAACCCCGGTGGAAAAGCGCCTTTCACTGCCGTTATTTTTTCCTTTACTGCGGCAATCACCCGCGACACATCCTCCCCTTGGCGCATGACAATCACACCACCCACTGTGTCGCCTTGACCGTTCAAATCGGAAATGCCACGACGAATGTCAGGACCAAGTGTGACGCGAGCTACGTCACGCAGGAGCACGGGCGTCGCATCAGCGTTAATTCCAAGCGCTATGTTTTCCAAATCCCGCGGATTTTTTACGTAGCCTAAACCACGGATGTAATACTCACGTTCAGAGATTTCCAGCGTACGACCACCCACATCGTTATTACTATTTCGGATCGCATTGATCACAGTCTCCAAAGGAATGTTGAGTGCAGACAATTTGTTTGGATCTACTTCCACTTGGTATTGCTTATCAAACCCGCCAACACTGGCGACTTCGGCCACGCCGGGTACTGCACTCAACCAATATTTCAGATACCAATCCTGAAACGTTTTGATCTGCGCCAGATTATATTTTGCCTCCGGATCAACCAGTGCGTATTGCAACACCCATCCAACACCCGAGGCATCAGGGCCAATACTGGGCGTAACACCATCCGGCATTTGCCCGCTAATTTTGGAAAGGTATTCCAGAACACGAGCACGTGCCCAATAATTATCTGTGCCATCTTCAAAAATAACGTAGACAAATGACATACCAAACATGGAAAACCCACGCGCAACTTTTACTTTAGGTGCGGAGAGTAAAGTGCTCACGAGAGGATAAGTGATTTGCGCCTCGACCAAATCAGGGCTGCGTCCCATCCATTCTGAATAAATGATCACCTGGGTTTCAGACAGGTCTGGAATGGCATCGATTTTAATATTCATAAAACAATAGCCGCCCCAAAGACCCAGCAATACTGCCGCTGCTATGGTTGCTTTGCTATGGTTCCAACACCAGGTAATGATGGCGCCAATCATAGGGCTACTCCTCGCCGTTTTTGTTGGCGGTGTCGCCATGACCGCTGTGGCCAGCTGTGGAAGGTTTGCCCTTACGTAACGCTGCTTGCAAACGACTTTCGGCGTCGATCAAAAAGCTGGCACTGACAACAACAGCTTCACCCTCATTTAATCCCGCCAAAATTGTCAGCTGCTCACCCACGCGTTGACCAACGGTGACCTCACGTGGCACGAACGCCTGATCACCCATTTTTACAAAAACAATTTTTCGCTGGCCGGTATCGAGCACGGCATCCTCCGACACCACAATTTGCTCGGTTAATGTTTTTTCAATTTCAGCATTGGCAAACATGCCTGGACGCAAAAAATGATCCTCATTGGCAATCTCAACACGCGCTTTAGCTGTGCGGGTTTGAAGATCAATGTCGGGATAAACATAACTGATAGCGCCCGTATAGGATTTTCCGGGAGCGTAAGGCAAACTTAAGGTTACTTTGTCATCAGGTTTGATTAATGCAACATCGGCTTCATAGAGCGTTAGCAATAGCCACACCTGGTCGATATCGGCGAGATAATAGAGTTCGGTATCGGGTGTCACATAAGTACCCATGATCGCCGCTTTGCGGATGACCACGCCGCTAACCGGGGCATAAAACGTCAGCGCTTTTTTTGCGGTTTTTGCCCTGCGCAATGCCTCCAATTCCTGTTCCGCCACACCCCACAAGCGCAGACGCGTAAGTGCTGCCTCGGCAACCTCAGCGGCAACCTGACCTTGCCGTTTTGCAGCAAGGTATTCTTCCTGTGTACTGACCAGATCAGGGCTGTACAAATCGAATAAGGGTGCACCTTTAGCAACCAGCTTGCCCACATAATCGACATGAATTTTCTCAATCCACCCGCTGAGACGAGTATGTATGTGTGCTTCTCGTGTCTGATCAGTAGCAATGCTGCCTACCGTACGTATTTTGTGAACCAGCCGTTCGCGTTTCACAAATTGCGTTTGTATACCTGCGTTTTTTTGTTGCTGAATCGGAATCGCAACTTCAGCACGATCATCCATGACGTTTTTTTCTTGCGAGGGGTCAGCGTTCGAATGATCGTGGGCTGTTTCGGCCCCTATAACCAGCTGTGCCTGCAACACCAAAATCGCCAGCACTATCAGGTAACCTCTGTACATTGCCATTACATACCACCCATGCCGGAATTTCCGCCTTGATCAGTTGGAAGGGATTTTTTAGCTGAATTGTTAGGGGTAGACATGCCTCCGCCCATATTCACTGTGTCGGACACGGACATACCGTCACCCATATTGCCCGCACCAAAAACAGTGGGGCGCGATGGAGCCAACTTGAGCAGAGGTGGTGAAGACAACAATTCATTTAAACGCGTTTTAGCAAGTTCAACGTCAATGCGCGCGGCGACTAATTCCAGATTTTGAATCGCATGAATTTTTTCCAGCGCCAGGTATTGCGAAAGCGCCATGCGTCGGGTTCGATACGCTGATTGTGCATTTTCCAGTGCCAGCTGTGTGCTCGGTAATACATCGGTTTCGTACACCCTCAACAAATCCTGCGCAGAAGCCAGGGATTGACTTGCGTTCACCAGCTCAGTCTTTAATTTGTTATTCAAGTAAAGCTTATCCATCGCTGCGGCTTGTTGTTCATGCCTGGCTGCTGCCGCCAGCTTCGACTGTTTTCGTCCAAAATAGAGGGGAACATTCATTCCCACCATAACGCCCCAGTTGGATTGTTCGTTTTCCATCTCACCCATAGCGCGAGGTTCCATTGCCATGACTTGCACAACAAAGTCAGGGTAGTAGGAAAGTTTCGCCAATTTGTATTCGGCGGCCGCTTGTTCCACCTGCGCATCGAGCGTTGCAAGTTCAGGTTGGCTGTTGAAATTCACATCGATAATCGGCTCGGGAACCCTTGGAAAATCCATCGTATTAATCTGGAACTGGGTTTCTGCGGGGTAACCACGCAATTCATTCAACGATGTATGCAGCCATACCTGTTCACGTTTAAGTTTCTCCTGCTCAATGGCAAGTGTCGCCAGCTCCATTTTGGCGAGTAACCAATCGTGGTGTTCAGTACCTCCAGCCTCATAGCGTGCTTTAGCGCTTTGCATGGCCGCACGTACAACACGTTGCAACTTTAGATTGAGATCAATCGCGTGGCTGTTATAAAAGGCTCGGTAGAAAAACTGTATGGAAATGACTTTTAATTCGCGGCGTCTTGTCGCTGTTTCCTGTTCGGCAGCTTCTGCCTTTAATGAGGCAATTTTTTCGCGTGTGCTAAGCTTTCCTGGAAAGGGCAAGGACTGGCTAATTTGGTAGCGGTAGGCTTGCGGACTTTGTTCACCATAAGGTATTTCATCCATGCCAAATGCAATGAAGGGATCATCAGGAAGCCCTGCGGGTGCGATACGATTTTGCAGCGCTTTGTTGTATTCTCTCGCTGCTGATAATCCAGGATTGGATGAGTCGACCTGCTCCAAAAGTTCGTTCAGTGTAAGTGTGGTTGATGAGGCAACTGCATGCACCGATGCAAATGAAGAAAGTATGACCAGTGGTAGCCAAAAAAAGGGAGATGACTTGTTCATAAACCCCATTCCCTATAAGTTCAGGAGCCACTACAAATTGGTTAGGTCGCGCGTGCACAGAGAGTCACACGCGACCAAGATAAGTTAAGGTTTTTTGGATGCCAAAGCTTCGTGTTCAGTGACCAGAGCTTCATAGGCTTTAATACTTGACTCAGTATTTTTGATTAATGTATCGCAGTGTTTGCGCATGCCAGCATTGGAGTGCTGACTTTTCTCAAACCCGCCTATATAAGCTTTGCGCATTTTTTCATGAGCCGCCAACTCACTTTTAGCCTGGACGATTTTCTCTTTGTAATAGTTTGCCAAGGCCTGGTGCTGCGCTGGATTAGCTGCCATCTCAGAAATCAATTTTTCGATAGGTGCAGAGGTGTCCTCAGCTGCCGTAACAACTATAGGAAATAACATGGCAACAGTCAAAGCGAACGCAGAAAAGACGGATAATTTTTTCATGATGTATTCCTCAAAGAATTAAATGGATAGTTACTATTTCCCTGACTATCATCGATTAAATAACGATAGCCTCTACGCCACTCCATAGCTCAACCGCTCCACACGTACGACTTACTAAAAACTGCTGCTATTTTTTAAAATACTGAAATGTGAATTTCATTCATCGAAAGAAAAACTTTCAATTAAATGGCAGATTTCATGCCCTGTCGGTTCCTGGTTAGGTTTGTTTTTCCAGTCTTTCATCGCTTTTTTCATGTGCTTTCGCAGTGCGCTCTGCTGGCTAAAAGATTGTTCCGTTTCCTGTAAACGTTTTTCAAGAAGTTGACGAACTAACGGACAAGCTGTGCGTCCTTTGTTAGCTTCCTGAATAATTTCCTTGATGTCATCCAAGGTAAAACCCAGCTTTCGCGCGCTGATAATAAATTGGAGGCGGCTGCGATCCTGCTCGCGGTATTCTTTGTAGTTGTTTTCGGTATTGCGAAGCGGATTGAGTAGCCCGATAAGCGTGTAATACCGAATCGTGTCAGCAGAAATCGATAATTCACGTGCCAATTGAGCAACTCGCATATCCGCTCCATAAGTCATCTTGATGGGATCAAGTTACGCTTCATTGGTAACCTTGTGTTTGATCTCAATCAAACCTTGGAGTTAAACCCATGTTTCTGTGTTGGGTTTGCATGATCCTAAACGTGTGTGTAGCTCATAGGTCAAGCTTTTTCGTTTAGTTCAACCTGGTGCACTTCAGTGCTTCTGGATTTTTTAACGTGCAGAGAAAATGGGGGGAAAGAAGATAAACCAATCGGGTTATCAATAAACAGAATGCGTAAAATAGATAAGACTGAGTTCATTCCTCAGCCTTATCTATTTAAAAAGCGGTTTTTATATATCAACCATTCTTCCGGCTTGGCGGACTATTTTCATGGCCCCATGTTCTTCCATGGCCAACAGGGTACCAAGCAAACCTTTTGCTTCAGGGATCTCCGCTCTGGCTTCGAGATCCTTAAAGAGTTCAATTACCTGCTGGTGATAATCGAAAATCTCGCTACAGATATCATCAAAACCAAGTGTTGCATAAGGTGCCCCGCAAGTTCGATGTGATTGAACAGGCTGGTGGGATAAATAATCGTAGATGTAGGTTTTCATCACCTTGGGTTCGGCCTGTGCTTCAAACGAACCTATCATTTTTTCCATATTGGCTTCTTGCTCAGCCAGATAGTTCAAGAGCAATTTAGCCCGCTCAGCTTCATTTTGTGATGCGCAATGTGCGAGGCACTTTGCCAAATGACCATGCAGTTGACGCGTCCAGTCGATAAGTTCCGAAAACGTTTTAATTTCCATGCCACATTCCTCTGCATTAATGAGATCGCTTTATTTCAAATCGTCAATTCGTAGGCGGTTATTGGCTTATTTTTTCCTTATCCGTCTCTTGATCAACATCTGCCTTCTGATCGTGACCGTGATGCCCCTTGTGCATAAATAAGTGCATCAGTGGGCACAATAAAATAATGAGATAGGGTAAATAGGGCAGCGTATGGGTGCCGTGTTCTACCAGCAGAAAATACAGAGCGGCACCGATTAAAACCAATGTGGCTAGCCCGTGGAGTCCCGACCAATACTTCGACGAATTTTTCATGACGATTCTCCGTTGTCGATGCGGTGTTTTTCTAAAAGCATTTAGCACACTTAATAGACTATTCTTTTTTTTCTCTTCCCCGTTGATGCAGATCAATAGCCATATCAGCAGTGTGTAACAAAGTGATTCAAAATGTTGGCTGGGATTTCACCCTGCTCAGTGGTGAGTAGTGTCTGCCGCTGCACGCGCCGTCAGGATCTGGTATTGCTCTGGCGTCAGGGTCGGCAATTTCTGGATAAACGCCACCATTGCCCAGATACGCTGATCATCATGGGTTGGACCCCAGGCGGGCATACCACTGGCCTTGATCCCGTGTTTGATGATCCAGAATTGGCGCTGCGCGCTGGCGGCGTCGCCGGCATCATGGGTGTGCTCATGAGCATCGAGAGCCAGGGACAAATTAGGCGGACTGGGATAAAGCCCGATACTCATATCACTGCGCTTCACGCCCGGTTTCAAATGGCATTGGGCGCACATGTCGTTATAGTCAGGTCCACCCGCCAACAGCAATTCAGCATCCGAAAGATCCGGTACCTGAATATCGGCGGCAGCACGTGCAATCGATTGTTCCCGCAAGGTTTCCAATGCCCTATAAGTCAGCCGGTTATGCGGGACATCGGCACCCATCGGGTAAACGCCGGAATAAATAAAACCCAGCCCTGCGAGCAGCATAATAATGGCTGTTAGCAGTATCACTTTGATCAACGTCATACAGTCTTCTCCTCATAGAGATGGGAGGGCGACGACCGTCGCACTCCCATCAATTTGTTAATGGCCGCCATGACCTTCGTGGTTTGTACTGGATGCCGCTTTACTGGTGGTAGTTGTCTTACCATGGTCCATTCCCTGGTGTTGATCGCCATGCTCGCTGTGTGCAGCGCTGCATTTTTTCATCAGCGCTTGCATGACCGGATCGTTCATATCCATCTTGGAATGATCCATTTTTTTCATGGCTTCACAATCGGGTGCTTCCGCCGTTTTGGCGTGTTCTGCCGGATCATGCGCAAACGCTGGAGCGATCAGTAGTGTGCTGGACAAGATCAGAGCAGCATTCATCAGTATTTTTTTCATCATTAAGTCCTCGTTAGTTAACGTTGGATAAACAGCTATTTAAAACCAGGCGCGAACGCCAGCTACCCATTGGGTATCACTGGTTGATTCGCCATGGTCTCTTACAAAATCGGCGGTATTGCCGAAGCTTCTCGTCCAGTTCACACCAATATAGGGTGCAAATTCACGACGAATTTCGTAACGCAACCGTAAGCCTGCCTGGGCATCCGAGAGACCTGAACCCGTCAGCCGGTGCATATCGTTCTGGCCATAAAAGTTCACCGAGATTTCCGGGGATAAAACTACTTTTTGGGTAAACATCCATTCATATTCTGCCGACAGACGCGCGGCCGTATCCCCGGAATCCCCGACAAACAATGCCGCATCAATTTCAAAGAAATACGGCGCTAGTCCCTGGATACCAATGACACCCCATTCGCGATCAGGTGTGGGCTTCAAGTCTTTGCGCACACCGACTTGTACGTCCCAAAAAGGGGCAATGGCATGGCTGTATAGCGCTTGTATTTCAGCCTCCTCAGTTTCACCATTCACACGTTCCACATCGGTTTTAATCCAGAGTTTGTGCAGATCTTTACCGATCCATGCCTGGGCTTCCAAAACGTAAGGATCTGCTTCATCCATATCGCGCCATTCGAATTGGTCAATCATGACGCGTGCCAGTAAAGGGTCATGCCCCTCATGAGCGATGACGGGCCAACTGAAGAATGTGGTTGCCCATAGAGTCAAGGTCAGTTTTTTTGGTAGGCTTTTCATTGGTATTCTCCTAAATGACCCTGACTTCACGCATCATGCCGGGCATGTGGTAGAGCAAATGGCAGTGATAAGCCCAGCGCCCTTTGGCATCTGCAGTCACGAGGTAACTTATGCGTGAACCAGGCTGGACAATGATGGTGTGCTTGCGAGGGATGTACTCAGGATCACCCGTTTCCAACTCGCTCCATAACCCATGCAAATGGATGGGATGGGTCATCATGGTGTCGTTGACCAGGATAATTCGGACACGCTCACCAAACGCCAATTCCAGTGGCTCGGCATCGGCAAAATTGAGACCGTTAATCGACCACATGTAACGACGCATATTGCCGGTCAGGTGCAGCTCAATTTCCCGTGAGGGTTCGCGCTTGTCATAAGTGGGGTGCAGTCCGCGAATATCCGCATAGGTCAATACGCGTCGGCCATACAATTTCATATGGTCGCGCAGGCCAATACCGGGATCGGCCAAGCCGCTTTGTGGGGCTTCGGAATGGCTATCCACATGGGGGCCGAATTCCGTATCGGCATGATTGATCTTAGCGAGCGGATCAAAATTGCTGCCAAAACCCGCTTTGGCCAACCGCGATTTGCCGTTGTGCTGGCTGTGATCCATCTTCATGGCGGACATATCGTGCCCGCTGTGATCCATCGCGCCCATGTCATGGCCGGAATGCTCCATGCCTTCCATTGCAGGCTTAGAATGTTGGCTATGGTCCATACCCGGCATCCCGCCTGACATATCATGACCACTGTGATCCATCGTCTTTTCACCCTGGTTGCCGTGATCCATGGCTTTCATCGCCGACATATCATGACCGCTATGGTCCATACCGCCCATATCGTGGCCACTGTGATCCATGCCGGACATATCCATCCCCATTTCGCGGTGACCTAATGTCGGAGCTGGGTCCATCGCCGGTATCTCGGCACGCAAGGCAATGTCTGTCGTCAGGGTGCCACGGGCATACCCGGTACGGTCATTGCTCTGGGCGAAGATCGTGTAGGCGCTATCGGCAGCGGGTTCTACGATCACATCGTAGGTTTCCGCTACCCCGATGCGAAATTCATCGACGACCACCGGCTGGATATTCTGGCCATCAGCGGCAACCACCGTCATTTTCAATCCCGGAATCCGTACATCGAAAATAGCCATCGCTGCGCCGTTGATAAAGCGCAGGCGTACTTTCTCACCGGGTTTACACAGTCCCAACCAGCCTTGATCCGGCGTAACCCCGTTCATCAGGTAGGTGTAGGTATATCCGGTGACGTCCGAGATGTCGGTCTCGCTCATGCGCATCTGGTTCCACATGGCACGCTCATTCCAGGTGGCTGATAAACCCTTGGTTTTGAGGTCACGCACCAGATCACCGACTGTCCGCTCACGGAAGTTGTAGTAGTGGCTCATCTTTTTCAGGGTGCTATACACCTTTTCCGGCGCGGTGTCCGTCCAGTCAGACAGCAGCACAACCATATCCCGGTCGTAGGCAACCGGATCAGGATCTTTGGGATCAATGACGATGGCGCCCATCAACCCGGTCTGTTCCTGAAATCCGGAATGGCTGTGGTACCAATAAGTCCCGTTTTGATTCACATCGAATTCGTACACGAAGGTCTCGCCCGGTTTGATACCGTCAAAGCTCATGCCCGGCACACCATCCATTTCCGAGGGCAAAATGATGCCGTGCCAGTGGATGGAACTGTCGTGATCTAGCGTATTGGTGACTCGCAATGTCACGCGTTCTCCTTCTTTCCAGCGAAGGATGGGCGCAGGCAAGCTTTGGTTAACCGTGGTGGCGATGCGTTGTTTGCCGGTAAAGTTAACCTTCTGGAAGCCGATCGAAAGATCAAACTGGTTTCCGGTCAGGGTTTGGGGACCATTGGTTGGCCGAGGCGCGTCGGCAAATACCTGGCTGGATAACGGTAATGCACTCAGGGCTACCAAGGAGGAAGCACCGAGTACAAAGCGGCGGCGTGACTGGTCTGATGGCAACAGATCAGGTACCACTGGATAGCGATCCATTGCGGCAACCAACTCCGTTGTTGTTTGTATCCCCGCTGTGCGGGTATCGGGAATTTTCATGCCCATTTCTCCTTAGAAGGTTTGCGTCAAACTGGTGATACGGATGTATACCTCGCTGCTGCCGTCGCTTTTCAGCAAGAGCACATCGTAGGGTGTGAAGCGTTCGCCCATTTCCATACCGGGGCTGCCCACAGGCATACCGGGAACGGCCAGTCCTATGGCCCCTTGAGGTTTTTCGGCAAGGAAACGGGTAATGACCGGAGCCGGAATATGCCCCTCAAACACATACCCCTCGGGGGAGACAGCGGTGTGGCAGGACTGGTATTGGGGGCTGATCCGATAGCGGTTTTTGATCGCATTCAGATCATCGGGATGATGGATAGTGGATTTCAGTCCATGGGATTGCAGGTGGGAAATCCATTCTTCACAACAGCCGCAAGTCGGGCTTTTGTATACCGCTAACTGAACGGGTTTATCGGCAGCCGCAGCTAGCGATGGGATGGATGAGGAGTGTGCTGTGTGGCTTATCAATAAAAACGTGATCGCCAGGCTACCGATAGCGCCTATAAAACGCTGGAAAACCATAAAAGCTCCAAAACAACGCGAAGGTTGTTAAACATCTACGGAGGGAGCTAATGTCGCTCCCGCGAATACAATTGGAAGATCGATACGCCAAATTTCAGGCGTAACTGTCCTGTATCAGCGGAAAATGGGGGGGACGATAGAGAGATGAAACGGGCGAGCTGGGGATGTGTTGGTGATACGAGTTGGTATTCACGGAGGTGTCAGATTGGATTGCAAACGCGACGCTGTAGCTCAACGCCGGTGCTGAACAACTACTGGAAGAACAATGCCCCATGGTTTTGCAACAATCGTGGGTGGTTTTCATATTCATGGCGTTATCCTGGGCATCCATTTGGCTCATATCGTGATGCATACCCATCATCGAATGATCCATGGATTCCATGTTATGGCTCATGGGAGCAACGTCCATCAACTGACATGGCATAGCCACAGCCGCCAACGATTGGCCTAAAAAGACCAAGGTAAGCAGTGCGATTAACCACACAGAGTGACGTTGTTGAATGACCATGAATAACCGGAATGAAGCAACGAAAGTTTAAGGATAATCCACCAGGAACCCCAACGTCCAGCGCTGTGGATGACTGTGAGCAGGCTTCCACAGGATTTGCATTCTCTTTCTGGACCACCCAGCCCTTCGATTGCCATTTTTCCCCTGTCTTCCAACAACCCTCCAAACTGTACCGTTTCGAGCCAGTTTCGCGATGTAAAACGTCCTGACATTAGATAAGTCTGCATTATCTAATGTTAGTTATGCTCACTTATTGAACTTTATTTACGTTATAGTTAGTATGTAATTACATAGTATGTACCACAGTACGAAATAAACAGGGCAAACGAGCAATGGCAAACAGCGGCATCAACAAACACCAGGTCAAAAAGGCACGAGATGCCCTAATTGCCAAAGGCCAGAACCCCTCCATCGATGCGGTGCGCGTTGAGTTGGGCAATACTGGCTCCAAGGCCACCATCCACCGGTATTTGAGGCAACTGGCGGATGAAAGCCCGCTAAGCTCCGGCAAAAAGCCTGCTATCAGCGAGGCATTGGGCTCACTGGTTGAGCAACTCGCTGCTCAGCTACACCAGGAAGCTCAAGAGTTGATTGCCAAGCGGGAAGCCAGCCTGCAAGCAATGACTGATAGCTTGAAAAGCCAGTTGGAATCCCAGCAAAAGGCGCTGGCGAGTGCGACAAATGAAAACCAACAGATTAAAGCCCAGCTAGCTAACTATGAGCAAACACATAATGCTTTGACGACTGAAGCAGAGACGCAAAAGATTTTGCTGGGACGACTGGAGCAGCAACTGGTAGATAAAGGTGTATTGATAGCGGAGAAAGATAACCACATTCGTTCCCTGGAAGAAAAACACCGGCACGCCCGAGAAGCCCTGGAACATTACCGCCAGTCAGTCAAAGACCAGCGCGACCAGGATCAGCGGCGTCACGAACATCAGGTACAACAACTACAGGCGGAAATTCGCCAGCTCAATCAGACTTTATCGATCAAACAAACTGACTTGACCCACCTCAATACCGCCAATGCTGAGTTAACCGCCGAAGTACGCCAACTTCGCAAGGCTTTCAATGATGCAGGACAGCAGCTACAGACAGCAGAGTCGAAATTGTCGGCCATTAATGAGCAATTCCAAGCCGGAACCCTCCAGGCCGTCGAACTGAGAACTGCACGGGATCAACTGCTTAGTGAAAAATCTGATCTTGGCGAACGACTGGGACTGATGGAAAAAGCCTTTAAAGCTATTGAGATTGAGCTTGTGTCGGTCAAAACCGAACTTTCCGTGAAAAACCAGTTGCTGGAATCACTTGGCCATTCCCTCCAAACCAAAGCCCATGGGTGATCGAATGAATACGTCACCGGCATTAATTGTTTTTGATCTCTATGGAACACTGGTCCAGTTTGGGATTAAGCACCATCCTTTCCGAAAGATTCTACTGTGGGCCAGGGAACAGGGGCGCAGCCCACAACCAGATGACGCACGAAAACTGATGACGATAGACAAGGATTGCGGTGAGTTGCTGGCAACACTTGGGATATTCCCGCCCACCAATATGCTCACGCAGTTACACCAGGAAATTCAGGAAGAGCTAGCCAGCCTGACGCTCTTTGATGATGTGTTACCAACCCTCGATGTATTGGCCAAGCAAGAAATTCAACTGGCCATTTGCTCCAATTTGGCCAAACCCTACGGAGTAGTGATCGATAAGCTATTGCCGCAATTCAAATTCGCCCGACACCTCAGCTATGAAATTGGCGCAATAAAGCCTGACAGAGAAATTTACGAATCGATTGTAACGGGTAGCGGCTTAGCACCAAGGCAAATCCTTTTTATTGGCGATACATCATTGGCCGATTATGAAGGACCGACCCAATTCGGGTTTCGAGCCAAACACCTGGTCAGAAGCCAACCGTCAGATAGTAATAGCATTGGTTCACTAACAGACGTTTTGCAATTGCTGACTCACCATGTGACCCAATGATGATATGCGTTTGGGTTGTATCTCAATGCATCCGAAAAAATTGCATTTGAGATACCGACAAAATCAACAGACTGATTTACGTTAACCCTGAACCCATGAACGTCAGGAGCCACAATGACTATTACTCGCGAAGATATGACCGAAGAGTGCGAAGCCATTCTTATTGCCAGCCGAAATTACAATATTGAAAATAGCATCTGGCCAACCGATGTCACTACTATCAACTATTTACTTACGCAAAGTGCAGCGATGAAGAGCGTCTATGACGAGCTCTCGGTGTTGTCAGCCCAACAAAGAGCGCAATTCCTGGATCAATTGGTAGGTACTCTCTCATTTTGGTCACCCGAAAATGCCATTGAGATGCGGGCGGCACGCAACCGGCTAATTGACGTGAATAAAAGGATCGGCGTATTGGCGAAAGATCTTGCCGACTTATTAGAGGAGCGATCCGCTATTGAAAATCAACACCCGTTTAATTCAAATACCCATTACCATATCGTAAATATCATCAAAGAAGCTTCACGTGAAAACTATCACTTTCGGAGCTTTTTGGCTGAGCCTCTTCAGGCACTAGCAGGTCAATTTGACCTTAAATATTGGCCGTATCTTCCAGCAGTGATTAAGGAAATAGGTGATGACGCCGACGCAGCCGAAATCTATGCAACAGACCCAAGAACAGAGGCGGCAACATCTTCAAATCGATCCTCAAAAGCAGATTTCGTCAGGGCAGTGTTGTCGATGATAGATGAACTCAAAGACACGCCCGGCTTGGATTTCTCTCAGGACTTCCGCATAAGCGACTCGGCGATGGCTGATATCGTCAATACTTGCCTAAAACTGAGCGCAGAGGAGCTGGTTGATGGTGCTTATGTTAAAAATTTACGGCATAGGGAAAAAAGATTAATGTAAGCGGTAACTGCCCCCCGATTCATTGTGTTTAACAAGAGCCGATATAGACCCGTCGAAAATTAGCCGAAAGAGATGGGTATTTTAGGCTGAAAGCCTTGTGGTTAAAGGCTTCCAAGAGGTTGATGCAGGATTTGGCGGAATCTCTCCAGACCCCCTAAAACAAAAGTAAGCCGGCCTCTGCATCGCCTTGTAAATCAAAACTCACATCTACTTGATAGGCGCGATCACCCACGACGCATGTTAGTGGTGATGAATTGGCGGGTGAATTTCCTGCTGCTGTCAGTTCGAATGTTTTATGTTTGTATTTAATGCGTGAACTTTCGTTTGCGCTTGGGTTGTGAAAAGTCCATTGAATGCCAAATTTATTGCGCGAGAAATCATCTGACAGTGCCATGCCGGATTCGCCGCGTGAATGGGGCAGGGGGTTGGGTAATGGGTGGGATAAATCGCCGCCTTTTGCGCGGAACCAGCCATCATCTGTCCATTCGATAGGCTCCAAAATAGCTTGGCGGCCAAGGGTTCTGAATCCGTTTTCGTAGGCGTGATAAATCATCCACCATTCGCTTTCGTTAACGCTGCCATTTGATGGCCCTTCAATTAATGTGGCATGGCCGCGTGACCACCAGGGTTCTGCTTCTGACTGTGTGCGCACTAACGGATTTTGCGGGCAGTGTTCCCAGGGGCCGTGAATTGAACGTGAGCGCGCAGCAATTACCATGTGGCCGGTGACTGGGCCTGCAGTGCCACCAACGGCCGTGACCAAATAAAACCATTCGCCGCGACGCAATAGTTTTGGGCCTTCCGGTGCAAAATTTTCTACGATCCAATCATCAGGATAACGCCATGGACTATAGGCGTGTTCCAATGTTCCGTCGGTGGCTAAGCCATCATCGCGCAAACGGATTTTGCGGATGCCGTTAACAAATAAATACCGTTTTCCATCTTCACCTACGGCATGGCCGGGGTCGATGCAACCGTCAATTTTTAAATCGATTGGGTCGCTCCAGGGGCCTTTAATATCATCAGCCCAAATCACATAAGTGCCCCAGGGTTTTCCTTCTGGTGATGCGGGAATATAAATGTAGTAGCGATCATTGTGTTTGCATAAATCCAGTGCCCACACAGTGCCGATATTTTTTTGCAACGCAGGGCCTACGGGAACCCAATTGACCAGATCACGCGAGTGCCAAATAACAATGCCGGGATACGAATTGAACGATGAAAACGTCATGTAGTAATCATCGCCGTCTTTTAACACAGTAGGGTCTGCATGATCGCCAGAAATAATGGGATTCAAAAAGGTGCCGTTGCCGAGGTCAGCTTTGCGCTGGCCTTCAATGCCGCGCGCCCACTCTGGTTTAAATGGTGTATTAACAACAGGCTCGCAAGTTGGCTCTGTTTTTTTTAATTCTGTTGCGTGTGTGCGACTAACCAGTGCCAAGGGTGATACCGCTGCTGCGGTTAAACAGGCCTTAAATAACGTTCTGCGTGTTTTATCAAACATGGTTAACCCTTAAATGGCTATTACTGATGGTGTTTTGCCGCCGCTTTGCGGTTGCGTTTTATGTAACTGATAAATACCTAGCAGGCCGTTTTGTAAAGATTCTATTGAGGTGTGTACAGAATTGTCTTGCGATACCAAATCGTAATCAAATTCAACGGCAGAACCCAAAACAAGAACGGTATCCGTTACTGCATTGAAATGTATTTTATCAATCGGCCTTTCATAAAAGCCCGGGCGATGGGGCGATGTTTTGTAATTGTTGATTTCTACATCACCGCAGATGGGCGCAACCCAGGCGTACGAATGGTTGAGTGGTAACTCATAGGTCCATTGCTGGTTAGCTTTCAAGTGAACAACGAGATAATTAACTAACGACGGTGCTGCGAATTCACTGCGCTTGGTGCCATGCCATCCCATTAATACCTGTACTGGATCATTTGGCATATTAAGCGCTGGCATTTGATATGCGCTTTGTGGAGGCGAGTTTTCCAGTGCGGGCGATAATGCAATACACACTTGTACTGCCAGGTAATCCGGTGTTGCTGGCTCAATGGAATGCAAAATACCTGAGCCGGAAATAATCCATGCCCAGCCATCTTTTTTTAGTACACCTTGTTTTCCGGTAGAGTCGCAGTAGGTTGCTTCGCCGGCAATAACATAAGTGATAATCGCCAAACCGGATGCAGGGGTTAAGATTGGCTGTGTATTGGCGCTCGAAGACTGAGCGCCGTATAACTTGAATGAAACGAAAGGTTTAATTTTTTCAAGCTCACTCAAGGTTGCTAATAAATTGTGAGCGTGGATGTTGTGATGCGGGAGGTTGTGAGGTTGGTGAACCATGCTACTCAGGATGGATTCGCCATTCATCACTTGTGTGTTTACAGCAACTTTACTGTTCATGGTTACCTCCAGACTGTTCATGGTTATCTTTGGGCTGTTCATTACCGTCGGTAAAAGTTTCGGTAAAAGTATGCATGCAACGCATGCGGGGAGCCGCGCGCTTTGCCGCTTGTTAGCTGTTTGGTTTAGTGGGTAACTGGGTAGAAAAGGGAAGTTTGCCAATGAAATACAAAAGAGGTTAACGCTTGAACTAAAAACTGTAGCAATTGGTAAAAAGTGTTAGTTTTTTTACCTTAAGTTGAAGTTACTTTTGGGGATTATTCATTCCCTTCAGTGAGGGTTTTGTCGTGCAGGCTTTTGTATATTTTGGGCGTACAGCGATATTCTTCTTTAAACAGTTTATTAAAGTAAGACACATTTTTGTAACCAACAGAGTAGGCAATCTCGGCAATATTGGCATCCTCTTCTTGTGCCAACAGGCGCGCGGCTTCTGTCAAACGCAGCTTGTTCAAATAACCGGTGAAGGTAAAGCCTAATTCAGATTTGAGGATGTCGTTAATTTTGGTGCGACTTACCCCAATTTCTATTGCCATGGCCTCCAGATTTAAATCGGGATTAGCGTATTGGGTGGCCATAAAATGCAGGATGGCGCTGCGGTCTTTATCTCTTAGTGGTTCTACTGAAATTTGCTGATAAGCAACCAGCGGGCGGTCGCGTTGGATTTTATTTTGCAGTTCGATAATTAACGCGCGCGAGTGCTGCCGGAAAAACCACAAACCATAGGCACTCCACACCAATACCAACAGCGCCGCTAACAGATACAGATAAAACCAATTGTGCCCCGCAAGGGTGATTTCACTGATCTGCACATTGGTATCTGTATTCATCGGCACCTGGACGCTGCTACCAAAATTAAGCTTGGCGACCTGGTTGAGTTTGTAGGTTTTGTTCGATAAATCTACTTTAAACATCTCGAACCACCACTGCGCTGTTTCCAGCCGGGTTAAATCCAATTCAATTTTTTGCCATTGCAGGTTGCAGGCAAAAAAAGTAGACGGGCTGCGATAACTTAAATAATGGCCGTGTGTGGATACCTGCTCATCAAATGTCAGCAGTGCGAAGCTGAGGGTGCTGGGATTGGAGCATTTACTACTGAACGTCATTTTATCGAACGCGGATAAATCCACGTATCGCGCATTGCCGTCGCGGTCTTTGAATACCAAATTGACTGCGCCGTAGGGATAGCGTGCTTTAGGGGTGAGCGCGAGATGAAAATTTAAACTGAATGTGTCATCGGCAATTTTTACACTGGAATCGCCGCCTTGATCACTATCCGTTTGGACTTCCGCTTTCCACTGCAGGTGTTCATTGGTGTTGGGCAACAATGACACCTGCAAAAATGTCTTATCGATACAGAAATAGGCCACCAAGCCGCTGGCTAACAACAACGAAAGAAACACCAGAAATGCTTTGTTATAAAATTCCTGCATGATGCGTTATCAACCGTGAAGGGAGGGGCATGCTACCACTAATGCCCCTCGTGCTCCTCTTTTTTCAATGTCGATAAATAGGCAACCAAATCGCGCAATTCTGCTTTGGTTAAGCCTAGCCCCATCGGCGGCATGGGCGAAATTCCACCGAACTCCAATTTTTCGATCTCAGCACGTGCGATAGTGAGTGCGGTGTTGTTAGCGGTAATCGTGACATCATTTTTGGTTTCTGCATCGAATGAACCTTCAATGCGCTCGCCATTTTTCTTCACCACTGTTATCCGACCAAAACCAGGTGCAATACGCGCTGCTGGTGCAACCAATGCCTCCAACATTTGCTCAGGTGAAATGCGGGTAGCGATGGTGGTGAGGTCTGGCCCCACTTTATTACCGCGGCTACCAACCATATGGCAGCGGATACACTGGGTAGTGTTGCTGTAACGGAACAGGGCAACGCCTTTTTTAGCATCGCCACCGTAAATGGCTTCGCGATACATATCGAGCGGATTGTTCGGGTCTTTTTTGCTTTCGTAATCCGTTAGCAGTTGTTTCAACTCGGGTGTACCCAATTGTTCTGCAGCGGTGATCACTTCCAGCTGCACTTGCGGTGCAATTTTTCCATCGATCAACAATTGCATTTGCGCGCGGAACACGGCTTCTGCTTCCGGTGCTTTTACGTTGGCAAGTGAAAGCAGTGCCGCTTGTTGTTCACCTTTGGTGCCGTTTTGCAGCAAAATTTCATGCATTTCTACTACTTGCCTAACCGGTAAATTCAGATCGGGCAATAAGCCCAGCGCAACCATACGCACAGCTTCGTCTTTGTCGTTCATTGCTGCGAACGCAATTTTGCTCATATCACTGATGTTGAATTGTTTGAGTGTGTTCAGCGCGGCGATACGCACAGCAGGTGATGAGTCATTCTTTAATGCCAGCAGTAATTGCTCGTTAGACTCTGTTACGTTTAATTCGCCAAGCGCGACTATGGCCGCTTCACGAACCTCTGCCGATTTATCGCGTAACAATATTTTATAGGCACCCCCCAATGCTTGTTGGGCATCGACAAGTTTGTGGGCAACTGCACCGCGATATTGGCCAGTTACGCGATCAAAATCAGATGATTTTTCCCACACGGCCAAGGTCTTTAATGCTTCTGCGCGCAACTTGCCGTCTATAGCATCGCGCTGTGCAAAACTGGCCAGACGAATTGCATTTTCCTGGCTGCTATTGGCACCGGTTGCGTACAAGTTTGCATTAATGGCACGGCGCAAGAGTGGTTCGTTTTTGAAGCGTGGTGCATCCAATAATTTAGCGAGGATCGGCATGGCATCTACAACAAAATCATCATCGCCAATCGCACGTGCAGCGTTAGTAACAATAAATTCACTGCTGTCGCTCAGGAAAAGTGAAAGTGCAGGGCTGCGCATGTGTTTCAATGCAACCACTGCGGCGATGCGCACTGCTTCTGAACGATGTGTTGCCAAATTACCCAGTTCACGCTCATTGCCAATGCGCGCTAATGCAATAGCCCCCGCATGGCGCAAATAAACATCGCTGTCATTATTGCGCTCTAATAACGCGACCAATGGGGCGGTCGCATTTTTAGCACCAATACGCCCCAGCGCTTGAGCAGCAAAAAATTGCACACGAATTTCTGCATCATCCAAACGTGCGATCAATGCATCGGTTGCCAATGTTGCTTTTGCATCGCCTAATAATTTTGCCGCTTGTGCGCGGATTTCTGCATCGCTGTCATTTAAAAACGGCAGCAATATAGCGTGCATCTGTGAATCTTTACGCGCGAGTTGGCCCAAGCCCCAAAGCGCATGAATTCGCGCAAGCTGGTGGCTGCTGTTGCTGGCAAGGTTTTGCAACTGCTCAAAGGCATTGCGCTTAACCAATTCAAATTGCGCTTTCTGGCGTACACGCATATCCGCGTGCTGGAGTAAATCGCTTAATTGTTCCGGCGTGTGATTGGCAAAGCTTTCGGCCAGCCGCGCCTGGGTATCTTTGCGTTCATCGCTCGCGGCAGTGGCTGGCGTATCCAATTTCCAAATACGGCCTTTTTGTTTTAAACCCCAGCCTTCAATCCAGTCGCTCATGTAGAGCGCACCGTCGGGGCCAAAATCCAAACCAGTAGCCAATACACCGCGGAAAATATTTTGGTCGCTCGCTAATTCAAACGACGCGCCTTTGGGTTTTAAAGTGAACGCATTGATACCAGCGCGTGCAGCAGAGCCGACAAATTCCACCACAAAAAAGTGATCTTTCCATTCATCGCTCAAGCCGGTACCGGGGTGATAAGTCATTCCGCTGGGGCCAGCGTGGTAGGGCGCAATAGGTGGCAATACGTGTGCAGCCTGGCCTGCAAAGGCGGGCTTGAAATAGTCTTCATCCATCCAGACTTTGTAGGTGTTATTTTTGGGATCGGTATATTTTCCTAATTGCCAGTTGGTGCGCCAACCGGAATCAGAACCATCGATGGGATAGACCACACGTTCGTATTCGCCTACGTGGTCGCCATCATTATCCACGCTGATTAAATTGCCAAATTTATCAAACGAAAATTCGTATACGTTGCGCAAACCAGCGGCATAAACTTCAAAATTGCTGCCATCCAATTCACTGCGCACAATTACGCCCTGATTAGGGTAATGCCATTTTTTTCCGCTGCTGTCGGTAACACTGGTGCCTATATCGCCCATGCTGTAATAAATGCGGCCATCTGGCCCGATGGTTGCGCCGGATAATCCGTGGCCACTAAAACCAATGTGCACACCGTAACCAAATGCGAGGGATTTTTTCTCATCCATTGCACCGTCGCCATTGGTGTCTTTGACTTTCCATAAATCTGGCGCGACGGTAATAAAAAGATCATCGTTTTGGTTGTCGTAAAACATTCCACCGATCACATCAGTCACTTCGGTATTGAAATCGCTGATCACGGTTTGCGCGATGTTGGCAGTGCCGTTGCCGGTAGTGTCTTCCAAACGCACTACCTGTTCTTGCATCACCGCAAGATCTTTCCAATCGCGAATGCCGTCTTTATTGCGGTCTGGCAGTTTTTCATTTTTAGCGCTGTTTTCCGGCGCAAAAATTTTGTGCAAAAACGCGCGGCGATCTTCAATGGTGGAGAAGGTCATGGAGGGATGTTCCCAATCGGGATAGCCGCGAATATCAAATTCCGAGTTGTTGCTGCGATGGCTAATGCCCGCCCAGATGCGGCCTTTATCATCCACATTAATGGCCACGGTATCGCCCAATAACGCTTCCGACGCCCAGAGCGTGGCTTTCATGCCTTGCGCGGCGGTGATGCTGACTTGTTGCTCAATCACCTTTGCACTTTGTTCTGCTTCGGCATCGGTTATTTTCACAATGCTCAATGGGGCACTACTGGCAGCAGCAGATGCGGGCGCATTGGCGTTGGTGGTGGCATCGGTGGAGGTATCTTTTGAGCAGGCCCCCAGAAATGCCAGGGACAGGAAGAGAGCAAGTGGTTTTTGATTCATAAGGCCCCGCTAATCATTATGGTTATTCAGCAACGCCGGGCATTCCGACGTTCATATAAATATGATTATAAGGGTAGGAAGGATAAACAAAAACGGGGGCTAGGCCAGCTTGACGTTAATAGACATTAATTAACATAACCCCCGTGAGTATGGATCGCTAGCGCGGGATTCCGTCCGGAACCTGCGCCACTTTTGCCGCCTGGGTACCTGCCGGTGCTTCATACAGGCCGACTTTTGAGCCCAGCTGGTCGCGTACGCGGATCATGGAAAACATGCCGCCCATTTCCAGTTTTCCGTAACGGCCTTCGCCCATCATCATCGGCAAGGTGTTTTCCGGCCCCGGCATATGCCCCATATCGGTATGGACCTGATGCTCGGCCATGCCGTTTTCACCCATCGCCATATAACCCGGTAGCACCTTGTTTAACTGCGCCTCGGGCTGTTTGGCGCCAATCATGTTCGGCATGCCGTGGCCCATCGCATTCATAGTGTGGTGACTCATATGGCAATGGAACGCCCAATCGCCCGGAACCGCAATAAATTCCAGATCGCGCGTTTGGCCTACGCCGACAATCTCGGTAACTTCTTTGCGCCATTGGTTTTGCGGCCAGCGGCCACCGTCGGACCCAGTGATGTCAAATTGCACACCGTGTAAGTGGATCGGGTGATTCCACATGGACAAATTACCCACGCGAATGCGCACCCGCTCACCGGTTTGCGCCACCATGGATTCAATCGCCGGAAACACTTTGCTGTTCATGGTCCACAAATCAAATTCGCTCATCACGCTTGGGTCGGGCCGGTAAGTGCCAGGGTGCACTGCCCAGTTGTGCAGAAGTACAACGTAATCGCGATCCACCGCCGGTGTCACAGGTTCTTTGGGGTGAATAATAAACATGCCCATCATCCCCAATGCCATTTGCACCATTTCATCGGCGTGTGGGTGATACATGTGTGTGCCGTGTTGCGTCAGCGTAAATTCGTACACAAAGGTTTCGCCAGGTTTGATGGGCGGTTGGGTTAATCCGCTAATGCCATCCATTCCCCAGGGCAGTAAAATACCGTGCCAGTGAATACTGGTGTGTTCGGGCAAATGGTTTGTGACATAAATACGCACGCGGTCACCTTCAACCGCTTCAATCGTCGGCCCCGGTGTACTGCCGTTGTAACCCCAGGCTTTTATTTTGCTGCCCGGCGCAAATTCGTGTTCAATTTCTTCTGCGATTAAATGAAATTCTTTTACGCCATCATTCAAACGGTAGGGCAGTGTGCGTCCGTTTGGTGTAATGACAGGGCGATAGCCTTGATCAGTTAGCTCCGGTTTTTGTGTGCTGACAGTGGGAATTTCTTTTGTGGTGTTAACCGATTTTTTTGCAGCAGTTTGATGTTGCGCCGGTGAATGATGTTGCGAGTGATCTGCATGCGCACCGTGGCCACTGTGATCTTGTTGCGCGCGCAGCGGAAAACTTGCCGCCACCAATCCTGCCGCGCTACCCCGTAATAAAAAGTCCACTAATAAATTGCGGCGATTAATCATGATGATGCTCCTGCAGAATGCACAGGCAAGGCTTTTCCCAATGCCAACGCCAGTTGCGAGCGCGCTTGCCAGTAACTATTGAGCAGTTCGGTAAATTGATGCGCAAGTTGGATGTGTTGCCGTTTGATGGATAACAATTCAAATGGGCTACTCAGCATGAAATTCACTTCGCGCTGGGATAGTTCCACTCGTTTTTCCGCAGATGTTAACGCCGCACTAACCAATTTCAATTGCGCGCGCGCCGAGTCCATACGGTTTAACGCTTGGGCGATTGTACTATCGGCATCCAGAGATATTTTCCGGATGCGGGCATGAAGTGCATCCTGCTGTGCATCCAGCATTGCCTGTTTATCCTGACCACGGTTAAACAGCGGTAATGCCAATTCAATTTCAGGTCCATAGTGTTTGGCACCATCAAATTCGCGTTCAACAGCAACACCCAGATTAATGTCGCGCCATCCTCGCTCTTGCCCCACCAATGTGCGGCGCTGTTCAATCACAGACAATTGTTGGTTGGCAATTTTTAAATCTGTTCGCTCGTGTAATGCGATTTCAAGCAGCGCAGAATGCTCAAACCTATCGTTCGGTAATGGCGATAATTGAGCGGGCAGGTTAATGGATTTATGGGATTCCAGTCCGATGAAATTCAATAATTGCAATTGTTTTTCATAGGCGATGCTTTGGCGTTTTTCCAATTGTTGTTGGGCGCGGCGCAGATCATTATCGTAGGCCAGAAAATCATTTTCGGATAAGTTACCCGCCACATAAAGACTTTGCGCTAATTGCTGTTTAGCGGTAGCGGCTTCTACCAGTTTATTGTCGATATAGCAGTGTTGTAATTCTGCTACTGCATCAAAATAGAGCTGCGCAGTTTCACTGATCAGTTGTTGTAATTCCGTTTGCAATATTAGCTGCGCCTCCAACCGATTTTGCTCCGCAAGTTTGCGTTTTAACGGGCGGGTAAAAAAATCCAGCAATGGCTGGCTTAATCCCGCATCCAGTTGCCAGCGCCCACCATCTTCTGGCTTTAACAAGCCAATGCTCAGGTAAGGGTTATCAATTAACTCTGCCTGTAACCGTTTGGCATCGGCAATGCCTAACCGTGCAAGTTGAATACGCACTTGCGGTGAGTGGGACAGCATGATTTGCACGGTTTTATCCAGTGACAAGCGTTCATCGCTATTCACATCAATATTCGCTTGCCCGAGTGTATTGTCAGCCACTTGTGCTTGCGGGTACTGTACCGCGAGTTGTTGCTCAACCTGAGTAAGAGTCGTAACCGGTGGCGTTGATGCGCAAGCAGCCAGCAATACACTGGATACAATGACGCAGGCCAATCGCCCCCCATGGGAAAAAGGGTTCATAAATTCTTCCTGACAAAATGTGGGTTCTTTATTGCAATTATCGCTGTTGCAAGTGATTGCAATGAATAGATAAAAAATCCAATAAAAACGGAATTTAAACCTGGAAATAAAAGTTTGAAGTTAAGCGTAGAAATGAGAAATCAATCGCGGGGGCTTTTGTATTTGAGGCAACAAAGGTTGTTTAGGTGAAAGAGGGTTGAATGGGATCAGGTGTGATGTAACGCTGTGGCCATTGGAAAATGACGAATCAATCAGAATGGCAAAGTGCAAATGACAGACAAACTGGCAATGTTTGCAGGTTTTTACCGTCTCATCCGGTACATCAATCTTCTGATGGCAAGGGCTTGATGTTTGGTTATCAGCATTTGCATTGTTTTCATCAGATGTTGTTGAAGCAGTAATGTTCAACTGGCTTTCCAGTTGCGCACAATGTACCAATTGCCCCGCGATTGCCTGCAGCGGGAGCCACAGACACAGCGCGATAACCAGTTGGACATATTTGTGCTTGTTCATAATGCGATTATTGATCCCCGTGGCATGTATTACAAGCAATTGCATCAAGGATTGGGCAATCGGGTTTATCATCGCCGTGGCAACGACCCGCCAAATCATTTAATGCGTTGCGCATTTGTTGTAATGACTGGATGCGCTCGTCCATCTCCTGAATATGTTCCAATGCCAATTTTTTAACTTCAGCACTGCTGCGGCCAGAGTTTTGCCAGAGACTCGTCAGCACGGCAATTTGTTTCATTGAAAAACCCAGCTCACGCGCGCTTTTGATAAAACGCAGCAAATGAATATCACGTGTTTGATAAACCCGATAATTTGCATAGGTGCGATCCGTCGGACTGACCAACCCCAATGATTCGTAATGACGGATCATTTTGGTGCTCAGGCCCGTTAATTTGGCCGCCTCGCCGATACTGTGCAAACCCAGTGCATGGGCATCGGCTAATTCCAGAGTTGGTTTTTGTGCACGTTTATTCATGACAGGCCTGTTTTTTTCATAACGATATGCGGAGCTTGCCAGCGACGCAACCGCAATGCATTGGTGACAACAAATACGCTCGATAGTGCCATAGCACCAGCAGCCAACATGGGGGATAACAATACGCCCCACAACGGATAAGCCACGCCTGCCGCTAACGGAATCAGTGCTGCGTTATACGCAAATGCCCAAAATAAATTTTGCTTGATGTTACGCATAGTCGCGCGCGCCAGCCCAATACTTTTGGGCACTCCCTGCAAATCGCCACTCACTAATACCAGATCCGCACTTTCAATAGCGATATCAGTTCCGGTACCAATTGCCAAACCCAAATCAGCTTCTGCAAGGGCTGGTGCATCGTTAATACCATCACCCACAAACGCAATGCTGCCATGTTCAGTGCGCAATTGTTTTACTGCATCCACTTTTTGTTCGGGCAACACTTCAGCAATAACGGTATCGATCCCCAATTTTTTTGCGATTGCATTCGCGGTGCGCTGGTTGTCGCCGGTAATCATCGCAATATTAAAACCTAATTCATGCAGTGCTGTTAATGATTCAACAGCGTCGGGTTTGATAGTGTCGGCCAATGCCATCACTGCGGCAATCTGGTTATCTACGGCCATGTAAATGGGGGTTTTGCCTTCATCGGCAAGTTTTTCTGCTACAGCCGAAAACAGTGTGATATCGATTTTTTGTTGTGTAGCTTGTTGTGCGACTTGTTGTGTAAATAGCCGATCCGCGCCAATCAAAATTGCATGGCCGGAAATGCGCGCACGTAAACCGGAACCGGAAATAGCTTCAAACATTTCCACTTCACCCGCCGTAATATTCAACTGCTGTGCAGCGTCAATTAACGCGTGGGCAATCGGGTGTTCAGAGCGCTGTTCGGCGGCGAGTGCAAGCGACAATAATTGGTTTTTGTCAAAACCTGGCGCGACTTCAAAATCGGTCAGTTGTGGTTTGCCTATGGTTAAGGTGCCGGTTTTATCAAACGCAATGGTTTTGATGTCGGCAAGGCCTTGCAGTGCACTGCCGCGGCGGAATAACAATCCCATCGTCGCTGCACGGCCTGTTCCCACCATGATGGAGGTGGGTGTCGCTAATCCCATTGCGCAGGGACAGGCAATAATCAACACCGCTACCGCATTAACCAATGCAAAACCCAGCGAAGGTTCAGGCCCAAAGATAAACCAGAGGATGAAGGTGATTACTGCAATCGCAATCACTACTGGCACGAACCAGCCGGTAATTTTATCGACCAAGGCTTGTATGGGTAATTTGCCGCTTTGGGCATTTTCAACCAAATCAATAATGCGCGCGAGTAAGGTGTCTTTACCGGTGCGCGTGACTTTATAGGTAAACGAGCCGGTGGTATTGAGCGTGCCGCCGATCACTTCGTCGCCCACGGATTTTTTCACCGGAATAGGTTCGCCGGTCATCATGGATTCGTCGATAAAAGAACTGCCTTCCACAAGCTCGCCATCCAATGGAACCCGCTCTCCGGGGCGAACCAGCAAGTATTCGCCCGGTTGGATAATGGCAAGTTCAACGATATCGGTTTTGCCATTCTGTACGCGGGTTGCGGTTTGCGGTTGGAGTTTTACCAATTGGGCGATTGCATCGCTGGTACGGCCACGTGCATTAGCTTCCATCAAGCGCCCGAGCAAGATGAGTGTGACGATGACTGCCGCTGCTTCGTAATACACGTTGACGGTGCCAGCGGGTAAGGCCGCGGGGGCGAAGGTAGCGACTAACGAATACATCCACGCGGCAAGGCTGCCTAAGGCAACCAGTGAATTCATATCAGGTGTAAAGCGGGCGAGGGCGGGCAGGCCTTTGTAATAAAACATCCTACCGGGGCCGAACATCACCAGCGTTGTCAAAACCGCCTGTATCAACCAATTCCACCAGCCGAGATTGGCCATTAACCAATGGTGGAATGCAGGTATGACATGGCTGCCCATCTCCAATAAAAACACGGGCAAGGTCAGCGCAAGGCTCAACTGGAATTGTTGTTTGAGGGCAAGCCGCTCCTGTTCGTGTTTGGCTGCGGAGTCTGTGCGATCGGAAGCCTGCTGGCGGTCGATCAGCTGCGCGCTGTAACCCGCCTGTTGAACCTTTTGGATAAGCACTTCACTGGCCACAGCTTTCGCCAGATTCAAATGCGCACGCTCAGTCGTCAAATTGACGCTAACCGATTCAACCCCATCAACCTTGGCCAGCGCGCGTTCAACATGAGCAACACAGGATGCGCAGGTCATCCCCTCAATCGCCAGATCGATTTCGCTATGATGTTTCATCATCACCTCTTAAACCGGTTGAGCGGGATAACCAGCATCGTCCAATAACGCCAGAATTTCACCTTGGCTCAAACGGCTTTCTATTTCCACTGAATGATTAGCCGGTGTTGCCTTTACGCTTGCCGATGCATCAACCCCCAGGATTGCGCGGGTAATAGCCGCTGCACAACCACCACAGGTCATAGTTGTAACGATAAATTTATACATGATGAACTCTCCGGTACGGGTTTGGTAAACGCTTGGATTGATCAAGATAAACCAAGGTTAAGCGTTACCATCGTGGTAAGGTCAAGAAAAAATACGGTGTTTTGATTTGCACGGTGCGGCCTAAGTCACTAGGATTTCGCACTTTTATGGTGCTTAAAGGATGCGTAAAGAGAGTTATGTCATTCAAACATTGGCTGCATGAGACCCGCTTACTCTTCGGGATAGAGCGCAACACCACTAGCCATAGCGAGAAAATGATCTCGGCGGTGGGCGCGTTCCTGGGCATTTTGGCTGTTTATTGGGGTGCCCGCTGGTGCTTTCCCGACGGCTTTATGCATACCGCAGGAACCTTATTGATGGTCACCTCAATGGGAGCCACGGCAGTTCTGCTTTTTGCAGTACCTCAAGGTGCGCTATCGCAACCCTGGGCGGTGATTGGAGGGCATTTGCTGTCGGCATTTATCGGGGTCAGCTGCCAGCAATTATTCCCCGACCAAACCTGGACACCCGCACTGGCGGTGGGTCTTGCCGTCGGCCTTATGCATTACACGCGCTCTATGCACCCTCCGGGTGGGGCGACCGCTCTGGCTGCCGTTATTGGTGGGGCCGAAATCTACCGGCTCGACTATTGGTATCTGGTATTTCCGATCCTGACTAACGTTCTGTGGATCATGCTTGTCGCCATTTTATTCAATGCATTTTTCCCCTGGCGGCGTTATCCCGCACACCTTGTGCGGCGGAAAATTGCCAAACCCGCTGTTGCCGCCGAGCGGCAGTTTGAACTAACCCAGGAAGATTTTTCTGCGGCGATGGAGCAACTTAACTCTTATGTCGATATTACTGCCGAAAACCTGACCCAATTGTTGGAGTTAGCAAAACAACATGCGGAGAAAAATATCACCCACCCTGAACAAATTGTTGCCGGGCATTACTACAGCAATGGCAAGCTGGGGAACTTGTGGAGTGTCCGTCAGGTCGTAGACGCCGCCAACAGCACCGATGCCAGTAAAGACCAGGTGATATATAAAGTTGTCGCTGGAGACGGCGGCTACGCCACGGGCATTTGCCTTCGCGCAGAATTTCGCCAATGGGCTCGTTATGAAGTCAAACCCCAAGCGAATGGCCATTGGAAAAAATCAGGTGACGAGGATTAGCGTCATAAATCCGGTGCGTATTACAAAATCCAACAAATTTCAGGTGTTTAGGTAAGGGGAGTCAGGATAAGATTCCACAGCCCTTGGGCTTGAAGGTTTTTTTCATGGCAACAATCGCATTCGCTTGTGCCAGTTAATTGATAATTAGAGGTTTATCGACCATGCGTTCTTCATTCAATGTTGCCAATCCAGCCAGCTGGCTCAAAAGTACTTTATCGGTCGCGTGCCTGAGTGCAGGCCTGTTCATGACTCAAGCGGCAAGCGCCACTACTGTCCAGTTCCAAACTGTATTGGGCGATTTTGAAGTTAATCTGTTTGATAAAACGACTCCTAAAACCGTTGCCAACTTCCTGGCGTACGTGAATGCCGAAGCATACAAAAACACCATCGTGCATCGCTCGGTGAAAGATTTTGTTATTCAAGGCGGCGGATATAAGTTCAACGGTGAGCTGCCATTAGTGGCAGTATCCCAAAATGCGGCAGTTGAAAACGAACCCGTTTATTCAAACCTGCGCGGCACTATTGCCATGGCAAAATTAGGTGGCAACCCCAACTCTGCCACCAACCAGTGGTTTATCAACCTCAATGATAAAAATGCGACCGACAAAAGCCATGGTTATGTGCTGGACACTAACAACGGCGGCTTTAGCGTCTTCGGTCAAGTAGTGGGTGAAGGAATGGTAGTAGTGGATGCGATTGCAGCGCTTAGCCGCTTCAATGTAGGCATATTTGAGGGTTTCCCTCTGCGCGATTATTCGGCAGCAGATCAGGTAGCCAACAAACCTGTCACTGGTGCCAATCTGGCCTTGATTGAAAACATTGTCGTACTGAATGCCGATCCTGATACTGCATCAAGCTTGAATCCAGCCAAAAATACCTTGATCAACCAAAAAGACGACAAAGACGATGGCGGCAGTGGCAGCCTGGGCTTGCTCAGCTTATTGGCACTCGGCTTGGTTGCACTGGGGCGCAAAAGCCTGTTGAATAAGGGCTAATTCAACGACCGTGAGGGAAGGCTTGTGATTACATATCTGTACTGGATTGCTGTTATCAGTGTTGCCGTATTTGTGTTTTGGGGTGTTGGCCGCTATCTGCGCTGGAAAGCAGGGTTGATAGGTGGCTTGGCAGTGCTGTTGATTGGATGGTTGATGTACTTTTTCCATTACGAGCAACACTTTGTCAAAAACTACGGCGGTGTTATGTCTATTGAGGTTCCCAAAGGCCAAATGCACATTCAGGCAACCTGGAAAGATGACAACCTGTGGATTGAAAATTACAACCCGGAAAATAACACCTGCATTTTCAGTGAGTACTCCAAAGGCAATTTGCTGGAGGGCAGAGTAACCATTAAAAACTGTAACCCGCTTATGCCTAAAGCAGAGTAGTGACTCAGTTTATAAAACTGCAGTGTGACAAAAGGAGCCTTTGGCTCCTTTTGTGTTTCTGGAATACACACTCTATATGGCCGCCAATTTGGTCAGTTATATAAATTAGATTTTTTTTGGCTAAAGACGCTTTTTTCATTGTTGATGATTTTTTTAGAGCTAGGCTTCAAGTATGCAAGATTGATTCTTGTGTTCAAGTGAGGCTGCTATGAAAACGAAACCTAGCACACACGCTGTATGGACATTGCTGATCGTGTTGATGATGTGTGTATCTACTTTTGCTTCGGCAACAGAAATCGTCAAGGAAAAAACCTGTACCGCAATTCAAAATGCCATCAATAAATTACCTGCCGAAGGCGGCGAAGTAGTGCTGTCTGCAGGAACCTATGTATGTACACATCCTATCGTTATTGACCGAAACAATATTAGCTTGCGCGGCATGGGGCCCGCCAGTTTATTGCGCCTTGCTAATAATATTAATGCTCCCGTCATTGTCATGGGCACTACGGAAAATATCCCCAGCCGAGCCGTTCGCCATATTCGCGTGAAAGAATTAATGATCGATGGCAACCGCGCAAACCAAACCTCTGAATGCATGGGCGGCCCCTGCAGCAACGAATTTCCACTGCGCAACAACGGCATTAGTATTCGTCGTTGTGTTGATTGCACTGTGCAATCGGTGACGGTGTTTGGCGCTATGTCCGGAGGGTTAGTAACCGAGCTTGGGTGCCGTCGCTTAACCATTCGTGATTACACATCTTATGACAATGAGTTTGATGGCCTTGCCGGATATGAAACCGAAGACAGTACCTTCTCAGGTATTCATCTATACGGAAACAAAGCGGCCGGTATTTCAACTGACATAAAATTTAACAACAATAAATTTTATGATGTGACCATTGCAGATAATCGCACAGTAGGAATTTTCATGCGTGACTCGCTGGATAATTCATTCACTAATTTGCATATCCGCGATAACGTACAGCACGGAATTTTCCTTGCGCAAGTCAATACAGACCCAACGACTGCTGCAACGGGAAACACCTTTACCGGAGTGGTTATCTCGCGCTCAGGTGGCATGGGAGTTTTGGCAAACGATGCATCATGTATTAATAACATGTTGGTAGGTGCGCAATTTATTAACAACAAACACGGATGCATTAGCGAGGCTACATCTGGTTTGGTAGAAAATATAGGTGCTATTTGTCGTTAACCAATAGCGAAAGAATGTGTTTAAGTGAAAGAATGTGTTTGATTGGTCGATGTGTTTAGCTTTAGATGTGTGTGTACAGGATGTAGTTACAACCGCTCGCGGCCACGTTTGGTCGCGAGCATTTTTATTTTTGAGAATTAATTTTCAACACTGGGCAAAAAACGATAACCAACACCTGGTTCTGTTTCGATGTAGCGGGGGTTGGAAGGATCATCACCTAACTTGGTGCGTAAGCGCGCAATAAAAATACGCAAATAATGGGTATCCTCTACATGGGTTCCGCCCCAAATTTCGCGTAATAATTGTTGTTGGGTTACCAATCGGCCTGCGTTATTAATGAGCCGCTTTAACAACTCAAACTCTTTGCGCGACAGTTTTGCGACTTCGCCTTCCACAACCAGTTTGCGCTCCTGCAAATCAATCAGCACACGCTCATCCTGAAATTTGTGCACACTTTCTACGCTTGGCCCAAATGCTTTTATCAAGCCTCTAATGCGCGCCAATAATTCCTGAATACCAAATGGTTTTACCACGTAATCGTTAGCGCCCTGGTCAAGAGCTTGCACAATTTCTGATTCACGATTTCGCACTGATAAAACGATGATAGGTTGATGAAAAAAATCGCGCAATTTCTTCAGAACGACCTGGCCATCAAGATCAGGCAAGCCCATATCCAAAATGATCAGATCCGGTGATTCTTCTGCAGCGATAGTCAGCCCCTGACGGCCATTGTCAGCCTCACGGATAACATAACCTTGTGCAGTCAGACCGATTTGTAGGAAGCGACGAATTTGGGGTTCGTCATCAATAATCAAGATTTTGCTCATAGCGACTCCGTTTATGGGAGGGAGTATAACCATCCAGTGCAGACACCAGTGTTATATCGCTGTTAAATATTTATTCTTCTGTTTTGGGTATTTGCTGCGGATTTTGCTCGTGAATAGGGAGTTCGATACGCAAGCAACACCCAGGATTATACTTGTTGCCGATCCGCTTGGGGTTGGGCAGGATGCTGACATTACCCCCATGGGCAACGACCATTCCACGACAGATGGTCAAACCAAGGCCGCTACCTGATTTACGGCGATCTCCTTTTTCTGCGGTATGAAAGCGCTCAAATACTTTTTCACGCTCATCTTCAGGGATTCCGGTTCCCTGATCACAAATCATGATAATAATTTTATTGTTCTCTGTAGTACATTCGATATCAATGCTGGCATCAGGAGGGGAGAACTTAATGGCGTTATCGATAATATTAAAAATCGCCTGCTCCAAAAATGCCGCATGTACATACAGCGAAGGCATGTCCGGGCTAATAGACTCAGTCAGATAATTTCTTATCAAGAGCGGCCGCAAACGTTTTTTTACCACCCCAAGAATCTCTTCTATGCTGACCCAGTCACATTCCAGCTTCATCTGCCCAAAACCAAGGCGGGTCATATCGAGCAAGTTTTGGGTATAGCGATTCAACCGCTCAGCTTCTTCCAATACGGTACTTAATAACTCTTTTGTCTGCTGTTTATCCAGATGCTCGCCAAACTCAAGCACAGTTGATGTTGCGCCAATCATGGTCGTCAATGGGGTGCGGAAATCGTGCGACACTGAAGACAAAAGTGAAGATCGCAACAATTCATTTTCTTTGGCAATTTTTTCTTTTTCCAAATCAGCGGCTAGCCGGGTACGCTCCAACGAAATATTGACCTGGTGTAATAACAATAAAAAAATGTCGCGCGGTAAATGTGGGATATTTTCGGCGGCGATTCTCAAGAGACCTATTACCTGGCGCGAACTATATAAAAAGTAAACGTCATGCTCTTGCTCAAGCTCGGGGATTTTTTTGATTACTTCGTCTGTTAAGCGTAATTCCAACAACTCTTCCAAATAGGTTTTGCGTAAATTGGTCAGCCGACGAATCATCGGATGGGTAGCCCAGTTATCATCGTGGGTGATGAGTACACAATGTTCCCGCCAAGGCTTGAGCGCATCACGCAAGGCTTCTATTACATCTTTGGTGTCGATCGCTTTCGGGAGGCGCTCTAGCAATTCCAATTCGATATCCGTCATAAACTCGCGCATGCGAATTTTCTGGACATTTTTTTTATGCTTGGTGGCCATGTATCCCACCAAGACGGATGTCAACAAAAACAGCGAGATTGTCAGAAGGTCTTCATCCTGATGAATCATAATTGACCCATAAGGTTCGGCAAAAAAGAAACTGAACGCAAAAAAACTGGACAGTGCATTAATGATTGCCAGCTCTACTGTTACATTGATGGCGATAAAAACCACCATCACGATATACAACAATGGAACATTCGCCTTGGGAAGGGAGTCGGTCACCAAAAAAGCAAAGGGTGTTAATAACCAGGGGAATAATATTCCAATCGGATAGGCGAATTTACGCAGTAATTGTTCTGTGTTCATTATGCTCGCCAAAATGCAGGAGTAAACAATACAAGAATGGTCAAAAATTCCAGTCGCCCCAATAACATTCCTGCGGAGAGCGCCCATTTTGCGGTATCACTTAAACTGGAGAAATTGCCGGCAGGGCCAATAATCGGGCCTAACCCAGGGCCTACGTTCATCAGCGCTGTTGCAGAACCGGTAAAGCTCGTGACCAAATCCAACCCGGTTAGCGCGAGTATGACGGCGATGACGACCAAGCATGCGGTCATCAAAAACATATATGAGATAGAAGAAGCAATAATTTCAGAGCTGATTAAACGGTTGTTATAGCGGCGGCTGATAATTGCGCGAGGATGAATTGCCGTCATTATTTGTTCTTTCACCAAGCCTGCAAAAATCTGCAGACGGAATACTTTGATCCCTCCGGTAGTAGACCCCGAACAACCACCAATAAACGTTGCAAAGAAAAAAATCACCAAGGCCAGAGGCCCCCAGAGTTGATAATCCCCCGATGCGAAACCGGTTGTTGTAATCACAGAGACCAAATTAAAGCATGCCATTGTCAATGCACGGAAGGGCGCCATCTGATCAGTGACGATGAGTTGTATGGTCAGAACAGCTGTTGTGATAGCCACTGCCCACAGTAATCCACGCACTTGGGTATCGCTAAAAATCACCCATTTTTTATTCACCAATAACCGCACGAACAGCACAAATGGAAATGCACCGGCCAGCATAAAAACAATAGCAATCCAGTGAATCAGCAAACTATCAAACTGGGCAAATGAGCTGTCTGAGGTGGAGAATCCACCTGTCGAAACGGTTGTCATTGCATGGTTAATTGCATTGAAAAAATCCATGCCTGCCAACCAAAATGCCAGACAACAAATTACTGAGAGCAAAATATAACAATAGATAATCATTGCCATCAGGCTTTGTGCACGAGGCATTGCTTTATCAGACCAATCCGAAGATTCTGTTTTAAATAGACGCATGCCGCCCACCCGCAAGAACGGCAATACGGCGATCGCCATTCCGATAATACCAACCCCTCCAATCCAGTTGAGCATAGATCGCCAGAGCAAAATATCTTTAGGCAGCGAATCCAGCCCTGCCATAACTGACGAGCCCGTCGAGGTTACACCTGATACAGCCTCAAATACGGCATCGGCAATACTGAGTGGATGATCAATCAAAATAAAGGGGAGAGCACTGAAAAGAGAGACACCAGTCCATGCAGCAGTGGTAATTAAAAACACCTGTCGGGGCTGCATGAAATCCAAGCGGGATTTTTTTCCAATCAGGAGAAATACGATACCCACAAGACTGGTCAGTGTTGCCGAGGAAAAAAATGCAAGCTGATTATCACTGTTATAAGTAATGGATAACGCTAGCGGCACCAGCATAAATAACGCAAGAATGTTCAGGATTGCGCCCAGAATCAGCAGCGTAGGCCCCAATAATTTCATAATATCCAACTTAAGCCAAATGACACCCAATGAATGTAGCGCATTTTAAACCTAAGGGTAGGGAGAGCCTATGGGGAAGCGGTATATATTTCGTAAAACCCCACAAACAGTTGTTTGTGGGGGCGAGACATCAGTAAGGTTGGGTAATTTCTGCGTAAATCAGTGTGACATACAGGTTCACTATATGCGGCGATTGCTGCATAAAAACCGTCAAATCCGTTTCTATACCCAAGCTATTCATTTGGGCTTTGCGCTCTTGCATATAGCGGACTGCGGCGCGCTCAAGTACATCACGGAACACCAATGGTTTTTGGAATCGCATTTGCGGGTTGTTAATGCAGAACTGTGTGTATGCATAGAGTGCTTCTACAACAGCGCTTTTGTAATAGGCAGGATAGAGCCTGTGAGTCAGCTGGTCGATCAAGTGCGCAAAGCTTTCTTCACCCGGAGTCATAGATTGACGAATGGTTTTGCAGTCCAGATTAAAGCTTCCACCGGATGTATTACTAAATACCAGTGTCTCGGCAAACATTAAGCTATGCCAAATATCTTTCAGGAAGTTAGCATCGAAATGGGTAATTAAACCTCGTGCTGTACGCCACTCAAGCCAGTCGGTATCCATTGCATCTGAGAGTACCGGGTTTTCATCATCGAAATTTTCATTGTGATGAATTTTATAGGGTGTTACATGATTAATTCCTTGGGAAAAGACTTTTTTGCGTGATGTCAGGATTGCACGAATTTTCTTATACAGTTTGGCAGGAGACTGCAAACCCAACCACTCAAGCATACTGACGTCTTCTGCATCACCTTTATCCATCGCGCACAGGAGCATAAAGTTGCGCAATTGAACAGAGTGCAATCCATCAAACAAATTTGGCTCGGAACGAATCAGTGAACCTATTGCTGAAATTAATTCCTGAACCAGCGTGCGCTCTAATAAATCGGGAAACAATTGCCGCACACTTTCAAAATAAGTGGCATTGGAAAATGATTGATCAACTTTAATTTCTGTATGATTGTTATCGCCCACAGTGATAGTCAAGTTGCGCGCAGCCAGTAAGGTCAGGCTATCTGACAAATCAGTTAACGTATAATTCAACTGCGAAAAACAGAAGCGGGCGAGTAACCAATAATTAACTTTTTGTGAGCGATAAAAAATATCGCGAATGAGATCTTTTACCGTAATTTCTGCGCCGTTAATCCCAATATTGTCCGAGAGCTTATGATTTTTTACATAAAGCGAAAATTTTCTATAAGTAATAATGTCACTTTCAGTGTAAAAATGCTCTAGCAATGAAGCTGCCACTGGCTCCAATTGGTCTGGTTGCAATGCATCGTCTGCAGCCACAATTGCTTGCAGCTGGTTGTTGAGCGATGAAATATGAAAATAGGGGATAGATAAACTATTCACGCGCGACGCGCGATATGCAAGGTTAGCTGAAGCATAGCCAACGTATTCATACTCGGTGCGCAATTGATACGCACGCAAAGCTTCAAACAATAATTCTGCATTAGGCACTTTGTACAGGCGATGATCCATCATTAATGTGAACACGGCAACTTCAGAACTGAGCCAGTTTTTATAAATAAAATGGATTTCTTGCGATAAGCTTTCAATAACCCATTGCGCATCATAGCGGCGATAATCTTCTCGTTCGCTTTGCAGCCAGGATAAGCTTAAATAAATTTTGTTGTTGATTTCATAAGTTTGCGATGTGGCCAAACTTTGCACCCGGCGCCGCGGCCGACCACTCAAACCCAACGCTTTATTTTCACCAATATGGGCATAGGCTTCCATTAAGCTGGAGGCCGATATCACACCCATAGGCTTTATATCTTGCAGGCTTTCTGCAATAACACCGTATTTAGCAAGATGCTGTTTAATAGCATCATTCTCCGCCAGCACCACCAAGGCAATATTGGATTTAATAAAACGGGTAGAGCGCCTGCGCATTTTGAGTGGATCAAGATCATCAGTGCTCACCAAGCCTTCGTCTAACATCAATCCAGTCAAATATAAACTTTGAGCCCACACTAGCGGAATATTTTCATTGGGTACGCGTGTTTGAGATCGAGGATTCTTTTTTTCGGCTTCTACATTTTCTAATGGCAAATAATAAAGCTCTGGCAACAAACCTATGCCATCCACGTGAACCATGAGCGATTCCAACTTTTTGCGATAATGTTTTGCAGTTGCTTCGCTACCATCAAATAAAGCGGTGATATACAGATAAGTAAAAAACAGTGGCCATTCAGATTCTACATTCGCAAAATTTCCCAGCTCATCATGTTCATAATAAATGCGCGAGCTTTCTTCCAGTACAGTTTGGTGGCCATCCCATAAAAAACGTTTACAGCCATAGTTGCCGCCCAACTTGGTCAAAACAGAATCGCGAGTTTGTGTTGCAAGCGTTTCTTTTCCGACAGCAAATGCAGGAAAGCCAATAATACTTAACAACGCGCTGTCTGTTTCCTTAGACAAAGACTCACGCGGTAAAAGTGAGGCGAGGGTGGTTCTGGCGAGTGAAATTGCATCAGCAATTACATGAATAGTTGCCCTTTTGTCACCATGTTTTCCGAATAAATTAAATCCGTCCAGTGCCTGCAAAGCCGCTTTAGCCATGCCCACTGAACTGGCATTAATTTCTGTCTTGCCATTATTGACTTTATTGCCTCGCTCCCAAATCCCATAGTCAGGTGTGCGATAAGCGCTGGCGATGTAGTAAACCAGATTTTGGATGAAATCGACCTCATCGTGCGTACAAACAATACGCAACCCAGAGGCGCTCATTTGTGCCAGCATCAACAAAAACAGCGAAGTCGCATCAATCTGCAAATGCCCCCAGGCATCATCAGCAACGACGGGCAAACCGGTAGCAGTATCGTATTTCGCATGGAGCGCATCACCATTATCCAGCGAGTGTTTGAACTTCTCGACTTTTTGCGCCTGGCGCATCATCGACTGCAACAAGCCACGCATCAGTTTAATGGTGGCTTGTTCAAGCTGGTCACACTTATGGTCTTCACCTTGGTGCCTGCACGCCATGGACAATGTCCATACACAGATGATCGAGTAGACGTTATCGCGCACCCATGCATCGGTGTAATCGCCGTGATTATTAATAGCGGTACTGGCAGGAAGCAGCCCGGTAACCGGGTGCTGTTTACTGAGAATGACTGTTTCGACTTCAGCGTACACACGCTCTAACAGTTGTTTATGCTTCATAGAGCAATTGCCATCAAAAGAACTTATATGACAGGAAGAAAGAAAGGAGCAAACGCTAAAGATGGGTTAACTCTTTGATATTTATATAATATCCAATTTAACATAATATACATTATGCGCAATTATATAAAAATCAACCCTTCGTGTTTGCCCCTTGAAATTCACCTGATGCGTTTTTAAACCAAGCCTGAGATCACATCATCAGGCATTGGCAACCATATCAAACAATTCACTTTCTTGTGGTGTTTCTGGCGATGCACGCAGCATTTCCGTTAATTGATTTCCCGCTTCTTCACTGAGTGCATCAAGCTCAACACCAAATCCGTGGGATGTTGTATGTATAACAATGGAATCAAAACGATAGCGCTGCAATTTCTGTGCTGCGCGAGTTACCAGTATTTCGATTCCCAGCTGTTGCAACGGCTGTACAGGTGTTAAATCTGACTCGATAAAAAGACCATAGCGTGTACCGTTTTTGATACGGCCTATAGCGACGGGAACATCGTACCGATAAATCAGGATTTTAATATCCGCTGCATAGCGTGCGCTGCATCTATGTTCCATAAGTCGTTCCTGTAATCGTTGAGTGATTAATGTTCTATCTGCCTGGCTTACAGCGCAACTAGCACAAGCGATGATAGGTTCTTAACAGCTGCCGAATACGTTCAGCTAATGTGGGCTCAACCTGATCCCACGAAAACGTCCACACCCAATTTTTATCCGTTGTTCCGGGCATATTCATCCTGTGCCCTCCATCCAGCTCCAAAAAATCTTGCATGGGAATAATTGCCATGCGTCCCACGGACGACAAAGCCAGCTCAATTAACAGCCAAGGCATGGCATCGTGCGAGTTAAAACAATATGCCTGCAATTGCGCGCGATCTTTTTCTGCCAAGGTCGCATACCAACCCAGAGTTGTATCGTTATCATGAGTTCCTGAATAAATAACATCATTCGTTGTGTGGTTATGCGGTAAATGGGGATTATTGGTATTGCCATCAAATGCAAATTGAAGCACCAACATTCCTGGCAGTTGGAACTGATTTCTCAGTTGTTCAACTTCTTCCGTAATAACACCCAAGTTTTCTGCTACTAACGGCAACTCTGGATAAGCATCGAAACACGCTGTTAAAAAAGATTCGCCGGGCGCTTTGACCCATTTACCGGTGCGCGCATCATGAGTGTTGCCGGGAATTTCCCAATACGCCTCAAACCCTCTGAAATGATCAATCCTGATCAAATCAAATAAATGTAATTGCGTACGCAGTCTTGCCAGCCACCATTGGAAACCATCGGCTTTCATTGCGGCCCAGTCATAATGAGGATTTCCCCAATGCTGGCCAGTTTCAGAAAAATAATCTGGTGGTACACCTGCAACAGTGAGTGGATTGCCCTGCTCGTCTAACTGAAAATAATGCGGCTGTGCCCATACGTCAGCGCTATCGTGTCCCACAAAAATAGGAATATCGCCAAACAGATAAACGCCTTTTTGGTTGGCGTAATTTTTCAATGCATTCCATTGGCTAAAAAAACAAAATTGCTCAAATACAATGACATCAATTTTTGCTTTAAGATCTGTGCGAGCTTTCGTTAATGCATCTGCGTTTCGTAAGCGAATATTTTCTGGCCACGTTATCCATGACCCGCCATTAAACTCATGACGCAACGCGCAAAATAGTGCGAAATCATCTAACCAATATTGTTGTTGTGAACAAAAATTCTCAAAGATGTGACGTGTTGATAATCCATCCTGTGTTTTCAAAAACTGATAAAAAGAAAAAGCGCCCTGTTGTCGTGCATGGCTCAGCCCATGCTCACCAACCTGTTGCACATCCGTCGTTTTTATCCACCCTTTTTCCAACAACCAATCCAAACTAATCAGATCAGGATTGCCTGCATGAGCGGAAATTGATTGATATGGTGACATATCCGCTTGGGTTGGTCCGGTTGGGAGCATTTGCCAAATAGTCAGCCCGGCTTCAGCAATCAGATCAATAAAATAATAGGCGTCTTTTCCCAAAGTGCCGAATGCTTTTTGATGATTTCCGTGTAAATAGGATTCAGAGCAAGGCAGTGAAGTTGGATGCAACAAGACCCCTGCCCGTCGCTGTTGAAATAATGGTGATTTGACTGCCATCCGCACCCTTCCCTTTTTAAATACGACTAATCGCAACGTAAATTTGCATCAACCATAATATAGATAAATTAATTGGCATGGCCTTGGCGCATGACTCCGCCTGTGGCTGGATCACCTCCACCCACGCTAATAATTTGATGCAAATAATCGGGTGCTGGTTGCTCGATCAAAGAATATAAATTGATGAGATGTCGGCGAAATAAATATTCAAAATCGCTGACACTTTGTGCCGGATTGTAATCGCCAAACCACCAAAACCAATCCGACCCCTCACAAAGCGCCAATTGTTTTTCAATTTGTGCCAATTGCGTAGCAGTGAAGCTACGTTTGCTTAATGCGCGATCCACTTGTTGTTTTGCATCGCACAACATATCCCAACCACGATTTTTATCTTTGTCGCCAATCCAGGTTGAGAATGTCCCGTAAACCCAGCTACCAGCAACAAGATGAGGCATGGCAATCGGTTTTGGATGATGTTGATCGAGAAATTCACTGTAGGTTGTCAGTTCAAGTTGCGGATGATCTGTTAAGCGCTGATAAAGCGTATGTAAAAAGTGATAGGCATTTTCAGGGAAATATTCCCATGCATTTTCTCCATCCATAATCACGGATATGACGGTATTTTTTGTATCGCCACTGGCGGTGGCGATATTCACCATATGATTAAGTAAATCCCCCACGGCATCATCGGAATGCCATGTTGCGTATTTGAAACCAATCAGATCAGACAAACCATCATCGCGGAAAAACGTATTCAATTTTACTTGTGCGAATTCATACGCACTATGTAAAGATTGATTAGTACTTTTGATATTCTGTGCAATTTCCTGATTCTCGGGAGCACGTAAACTATTATGCAGTACGGAATCTCCTGTTGCTGCCCAATCGAATTTAGCTTCTTTTAATAATTTAAGTGTCTCATCACTTAGTGAGCCTTCCGATGCCCAGCAGCCGCGGGGGCGTTTACCAAAATATTGTTCAAATGTTTTGATGCCCTCGTGTAAATGCCATTTGGCGCGATTGCGACCATCAGGATAAAAACTGGCATTCGGCAAAGTGACATCAGGCATAGCTTCTTTCGCGCTATTCAAATCAATAAGTAACGGAACAATCGGGTGCGCATAAGGACTCATGCATAACTCAATTTGTCCAGCTTCTGCCAATTTGCGATAGCGCGGGCCAATGGAGGCAACGAGCTCACCAATAATGCCCAATAATTCGCGGCGATCATCCATGGTGAAATTACGTTCTTTATTTTGCAGTGCCTGTATTCGGGCATCATTACGGCGCGGAATTTCTGCAATCCAACTCAAGTGATACCACACGCACAAATCAATCAGAAATTGCTCATTGAGATAGCGACTGACGAATGCTTTTTCTTTGAATAGATCAACAATATTGGCTAATTCAAGATAGGCGGGAAAACGTTCAATCATTCGTTGGCGATTTGCACGTAAGTATTTATTTGCCAAATCAACAAACGCCATGGTTCCCGGTTCGGGCAATACCGAGTCAGTTAAGGATGCCAAAACAGCATCCTTAATTTTTCCTTTGCCGGCCAAATGCGCTGCAATTTGCTGCGCGTAATCATCCAGCTGCTCCAATAATATAGGAGCAAAATTGACAACGGCTTTTACTGCTGGCTGCGCCTCAATATGCGCTGCCATATCGACATAATCTTTAATAGCGTGAAGATACGTCCATGGAAAATAATATTCCCCTGTCACAATATCGCGATAATCTGGTTGATGCATATGCCAGAGAAAGACGACCTTCGTTTTGCCATTATTAGCCATTGACTTCATCCTGTCCTAACATGTCGGGAGTGACTAAAACGACACCTTTGGGTGAAACGTGAAAGCGTTTTTTATCCTCTTCCAAATCGTAACCAATAACAGTGCCTTCCGGGATTTTGCAGCGGCGATCTATCAGTGCTTTGCGGATTTTGCAGCGACGCCCTACTTCTACACTGGGAAACAAAACAGAATCTTCAATTTCGCAATAAGAATGTACACGTACGCGTGGGAATAAAAGAGAATGCTTAACAGCAGAACCAGAAATAATGCAGCCGCCAGCAATTAATGAATCCACCGCATAACCGCGACGCCCTTCATCGTTAAAAACAAATTTTGCCGGCGCAACTTGTTCCTGATAAGTCCAGATGGGCCAAGCTGCATCATACAAATCCAACTCCGGTGTAATGCCAGTTAATTCGAGATTGGCCTCCCATAGCGAGTCAACAGTACCCACATCGCGCCAGTATGCATCGCCACCGGAAACCGGATCGCGAAATGGAAACGCAGTAACACGGTGGGTTTTAATCATGGAAGGAATAATATCTTTTCCAAAATCATGCGATGAATTTGGATTGTCACGATCTTTTAATAATTCGCGGAACAATACTTTGGTACTGAAAACATAGATCCCCATCGATGCCAGCGCTTTATCGGGCTTGCCTGGCATGGATTCAGGATTAGCCGGTTTCTCTGTAAATTTTACGATGCGGTAATCCTTGTCCATATCCATCACGCCAAATGCGTGAGCAATTTCCAAGGGAACTTCAATACACCCAACAGTAATGTCTGCACCACGCTCTACGTGTGCAGCAATCATAGTGCCGTAATCCATTTTATAAACATGGTCGCCAGCAAGGATGAGCACATACTCAGGATTGTGACGACGGATAATATCGATATTTTGCAAAACAGCATCGGCGGTGCCGACATACCAGGATTCGCTCAAGCGTTGCTGCGCAGGTAATAGTTCAACAAACTCGCCTAATTCCCCGCCCAAAAATCCCCAACCGCGTTGAACATGGCGATCAAGGGAGTGGGATTTATATTGGGTTAGAACACTAATACGACGAATGCCTGAATTGACACAATTTGAAAGAGGGAAATCGATAATGCGAAACTTTCCACCAAAATGTACTGCTGGCTTTGCCCGCCAATCTGTCAACTGATGTAACCGGGAACCTCGTCCACCGGCGAGAATAACAGCAAGAGTTTCACGAGTAAGACGACTAACAAAACGACCTGAGGTGGGTGTACTCATTACAACGTATTCCTTATGGCTATTGTGTGAAAACAACAAAGAAATTTGTGTCAGTGTTATGACAAGATTGGAGCAATATCAGTGCCAATAAATTGATCTTGCTCAAATCCTTACCAACTACAAATAATTTATGGTGCATTCAATTGCGGTTTTGCTGCCCGCTTTAAATGCAAAATTAAGTGTAGTCTCAAGTTTGGCACCGAATCTGCAAATATCTTCAAACTGATTCTTTTTTTGTAAAAAAATGGTGCAACAAAATGAGGTGATAATGGCTAAGCTAGTAGAACCCAGCGACATGACGATTTTATGTAGCCCAAAAAGTGGGCACGCCTGAAAATTGCGAAATTTCGTGCCAAATAATCCACTAAGGAATCGATTGAATGTTGAATGCCAAACAGGACACCCCTTTATCCCACGAGATGCTGCGCATAGTGACTGCCACACACCATGACCCTTTTGAAGTTCTTGGCCGTCATCCCCTGGGGGCTGCCGCAACAGCCGCAGCCGACACGAGAATCCGCGTCTTTCTACCCGGCGCACGAACAGCTGCGCTCGTCATCAATCAGCAACTACACGCATTGAAACGTATTGAGGGGACCGATTTTTTTGAATGGCAGGGGTTGGCAAAGATCCTGCCCACACACTACCAAGTGCAATGGTTCGATCGCCACAATCAGATGCACACTGAATTTGACCCCTACTGTTTTGCACCACAATTGGGCGATGTAGACATGCACCTGTTTGCAGAAGGTCAACATTGGAACATCTACCAGCATTTGGGGGCGCATCCCCGTGTTGTGGACGGGATCGAAGGCGTGCTGTTCGCAACATGGGCTCCAAATGCAGAGCGGATCAGTGTAGTAGGTGATTTCAATGATTGGGATGGCCGTCAGCATTGTCTGCGTGTTCGCGGTGGTAGTGGCCTTTGGGAGATTTTTATTCCCGGGTTAACAGCCGGTGCCCTGTATAAGTTTGAAATTCGCAATCGCGCTACCGGAGCGGTATTCCTGAAATCAGATCCTTACGGGCAAGCGTTTGAAATGCGCCCGCAAACGAGTTCAATCATCCAGGCTCCATCGACTTATGAATGGTCTGATAACGATTGGATGGATAAGCGTGCCCACTGGGATTGGCAGTCGTCCCCGGTCTCTATTTACGAAATGCATTTGGGTTCATGGCGCCGCGGTTGGGCTGGCGAGTTCATGAACTACCGCGAACTCGCACACCAACTGGTGGATTACATCAAACCACTCGGGTTTACCCATATTGAAATTATGCCGGTAAGCGAACATCCCTTGGATGATTCATGGGGTTACCAAACAACCGGTTATTACGCGCCTACAAGCCGATTTGGGACACCGGATGATTTTCGCTACTTTGTTGATTATCTCCATCAACATCACATTGGCATTATTCTGGATTGGGTGCCGGCACACTTTCCTAAAGACGCTCATGCCCTCGCCCGCTTTGATGGTTCCGCGCTGTATGAACATGAAGATCCACGTCTGGGTGAGCACCGTGACTGGGGCACCTTGATTTATAACTATGGCCGCAACGAAGTCCGCAACTTCTTATTGGCCAACGCCCTTTTCTGGTTAAAGGAATACCACATTGATGGTTTACGTGTGGATGCAGTGGCATCCATGTTACATCTTGATTATTCACGTGAGCCGGGCGAATGGATTCCTAATATCCATGGCGGCAATGAAAATCTGGAGGCAATGACGTTCCTGCAAAAATTAAATGAAGTGTGCCATGGCATGCATCCGGGTGCGCTTGTCATCGCAGAGGAATCCACAGCATGGCCACAAGTGACCCGTCCAACATGGGTCGGAGGGTTAGGGTTTTCCATGAAATGGAATATGGGCTGGATGCACGACACGCTCGAATACATCAGCAAAGATCCTATTCATCGTCAATATCATCACAATCAATTAACCTTCGGCATGATGTACGCATTTACTGAAAACTTTATGCTGCCTTTTTCGCACGACGAAGTAGTTCATGGCAAAGGCAGCATGATCAATAAAATGCCGGGTGATGATTGGCAAAAGTTCGCGAATTTGCGCTTGCTGTACACTTATCTCTATACCTATCCGGGGACAAAATTATTATTTATGGGAAGTGAGTTTGCGCAATGGAGTGAGTGGGCGCAGAGCCGTTCGCTGGATTGGCATTTGCTCGATCATGAGCCGCACCGCGGCTTACAAGCATTGGTAAAAGATCTTAATCACTGTTACACCAATATCCCTTCGCTTTATCAACGCAATTTCCGTGGTGATGGATTTGAATGGATTGATTGCCATGACAGCACGCAATCTATAGTTAGCTACATCCGCAAAAGTGATCACGAATTTACGATTGTGATTTTGAATTTTACACCAGTCACACGTAGTAACTATCGCATCGGCGTACCTGTTGCTGGCTCATACCATGAAATTCTGAATTCTGATTCCAGCTTTTATGGTGGAAGTAATTGGGGCAATAGCAATCCGATTTTTTCACAGGCTGTACCTTGGATGAACCATGCCCAATCTTTGGAAATTAATCTTCCACCCCTTGGTGCATTGATTTTGAAATTGGTTTGAATTGTAATTTTTGATTAGTAACGACAAGGATCACTTATGCAGAAAATTCTATTTGCAACCAGTGAAGTTTATCCACTGATAAAAACTGGAGGGCTTGCTGATGTTTCTGCAAGTTTGCCTCGTGCTCTATTGAAACTTGGATACGATGTAAAAATCTTGCTGCCTGCGTACGCCAGCGTATTGGAAAAAACCACAGAAAAAAGCCTTAAATCCATTGCACAGTTTGAGCTTGAAGGGAACCGGATTAACATTAAACAAACACGCTTGCCGGGAACGAGAGTGACTGTTTGGTTGGTTGATATTTCTGAATTTTCAGAGCGGGCAGGAAACCCTTATTGTGGACCTGATGGCAATGATTGGTACGATAACCATAAGCGTTTTTATTTATTCGCTAAAGTTGCAGAGCTCATTGCACTAAACCAGGTTAACCTGAATTGGCAGCCTGATATTGTGCACTGCAATGACTGGCAGACAGGCTTAATACCTGCATTATTGTCCTTACACCAACAGCGTCCTGCCACTGTGTTTACTATTCATAATCTCGCATACCGTGGTTTATTTTCTTATCAGGCATTTGCTGAACTCAATTTGCCCGATACATTTTGGCACCATGAGCGTATAGAGTTTTATGGGCAGATGTCTTTCATTAAAGGTGGATTGGTATTTGCTGATTACATAACAACCGTAAGCCCGAGTTATGCAAAAGAAATACAACAACCAGAATTTGGTTATGGCCTTGAAGGCCTGCTTCAATACCGTAACGAGGCACTCGCGGGGATATTAAATGGAATTGATTGCGATGAGTGGAACCCTGGTAATGACCCTCATCTCGCTGCTACTTACAACCGTCGAACACTGTCCAATAAAACCAAAAACAAATTGGCATTGCAAGAACGCATGGGGCTGACTGTTGATCACAGCATTCCTCTACTCGGTTTTGTTGGCCGTTTGGTAGACCAGAAAGGCGTAGATCTTATTCTTTCACAAATGAGCCACTTGCTGACATCTAATTTTCAATTGGTCATTTTAGGAAGCGGGTTTCCTCATTATGAACAAACGTTGAAAAATATTGCTATGCAGAACCCGCATAAAGTCGCGGTATATGTTGGTTATGACGAAGCTTTGGCGCATCAGATTGAGGCTGGATGCGATATGTTTTTAATGCCATCTATTTTTGAACCTTGTGGATTAAATCAAATGTATAGCCTGCGCTATGGAACATTACCTATTGTGCATGCTGTAGGCGGTTTGCGTGACACAGTGGTTGAGCGGCAAGCCGATGGTATGACAGCAGATGAAAATGGATTTGTATTTCACAAACCTGAAGGCAAAGAATTGCTCGCTGCAATAGAGCGAGCAACAAAGGCTTATGAACAACCCGATGTGTGGAAAAAAATGCAACTCAATGCTATGGGCAAGGATTTTTCGTGGGAAAACAGTGCAAAATCGTACGGTAAAATCTATACGCAAATAACATGAAATCAGATGCTTCAAATATTATCAGGAAGAAATTTGAAGCATTTTTAATCTTTTCTTTAATTTTTTCTCTCAAAAATAAGGCGATTGAAAACACCTTACTTAAAAAATTAGAGCTTTGGAATTGCCGCCAATAATTGGCGGGTATACTCCTGCTGTGGAGCAGAAAATAATTGCTCTGTATCGCCCTCTTCTACTAATTTTCCATGTTGCATGACTACAATGCGGTCACATAAATAGCGCACGACTGACATATCGTGTGAAATAAACAGCATGGTTAAATTATGTTTTTGGGTTAATTCCAGCAGCAAGGCAAGTATTTGTGCACGAATAGTAACATCCAATGCGGATACAGGCTCATCTGCAATAATGAGTTTTGGCTTTAATGCGATTGCACGGGCAATAGCGATACGCTGGCGCTGCCCTCCTGAAAACTCATGGGGATATTTCTGTATGAAGCGGCGATCTAATCCAACATCGTCCATGAGTGCATTGACTTTACCCAGTACCGTATCTTTTGTAGCAATACCATGAACTAATAATGGCTCGGCTAATGTATCGAATACTGTCATGCGAGGGTTTAATGATGCATAAGGATCCTGAAAAATCATTTGCACATCACGTCGAGTTTTCTTCATGTGAGGTTCGTCTAATTCGAGCAAATTCACGCCATTAAAAAGAATTTCCCCTTCTTGTGCATCAACTAAACGTATTATGCTTCTACCAAGAGTTGACTTGCCCGACCCGGACTCCCCAACCAGACCCAAAATTTCACCATGGCGAATACTAAGACTGACGCTCTCCACACCTCTGGAAAATTTTTTGACTCTATTAAAAAAACTACCTGAATGAGAGGAGAATCCAACCTTTAGATTTTTAACGTCAACTAAAGGTTCAGCATCGGAAAGTGCCGCACTGGCAACAGGTTTGGCTGTGGTCAGTACAGCTTTGAGTAATTTTTGCGTGTATGCCTGGGTAGGCGTATGAAAAATATCAGCAGATTTTCCTTGTTCTATCAGCCGCCCCTTTTCCATTACCAGTACATGGTCTGCCATTTGTGCAGCAACGCCTAAATCATGAGTAATAAAAATAACGGCAAGCTGACGTGTTTTTTGCAAATTTTTTATGAGATCAAGAATTTGTGCTTGTACCGTAACATCCAAGGCAGTGGTCGGCTCGTCAGCAATCAATATTTCAGGCTCTGCAAGCAGTGCCATTGCTATCATTACGCGCTGCCGCATACCACCTGAAAACTCATGCGGATATTGGTCAATACGTGTTTCCGCATCACGTATTCCCACCTCAATTAAAGAGGCGATAGCGCGTTCACGTGCTATTTTTTTATTGGATAACTTATGCTGCAGCAAAACCTCAATCAATTGATCGGAAATGCGCATGTAAGGATTAAGGCTTGTCATAGGGTCTTGAAAAATCATCGCAATTTTATTGCCACGAATACTTCTCAACTCTTTTTCTGACATCGACAGTAAATCTTTTCCGTGAAATATCGCCTGCCCTGACTCTATTTTTCCAGGTGGAGTTGGTATTAATCCCAGGAGTGAATAGCAGGCAACAGATTTACCTGAACCAGACTCTCCTACTATCCCTAAAACCTCACCAGCATTCAGCGTGAAACTTAAATTTTCCACAGCCTGTGTTTGGCCATTGCGTGTATTAAAAACAATACGCAAATTTTTTACAGACAGTAATGGTTGTGTCGACATACTTAATCCTTTGACGCTTTGGGATCTAGCGCATCACGTAAACCATCACCCAAAAAATTGAGTGAGAATAATGTAACTGTCAGTACCAACCCAGGAAAGAGCAGTAACCAAGGATATTCTTCCATGGTTTCAACACCTGTCGATATGAGTGATCCCCAAGAACTTGCAGGAGGTTGAACACCGAGGCCTAAAAAACTGAGGAAGGATTCAAGCAAAATTACACTAGGAATTGTGAGCGTTGTATAAACAATAACAGGACCCAGTACATTGGGAATCAAGTGACGAGATATGATTCGCCACGGCGACAACCCCATGGAAACAGCGGCTTCCACAAACTCTTGTTTTTTAATCATCAATACTTGCCCGCGAACAATTCGCGCCATCGTGAGCCACTCGACTGCGCCTATTGCTAAAAATAAAAGTAGTAAACTACTGCCAAACACAACAGTTAATAAAATAATGAATATTGTAAATGGTAAAGCATAAAGCGCATCGACAGTTCTCATCATCCATGCATCCACTCTACCCCCTACAAAACCTGCAATAGCTCCCCATAAAACACCTATAGTCAATGCAACAGCTGTGGCAATAAAGCCGACAGCTAAAGAAATTTGGCTGCCGTACATAATGCGGGTGAGCTGATCACGCCCTAAAATATCTGTGCCCAACCAATGCTGCATGGAGGGTGCCGATGCACCCAAAGCCAAATTTTGTTCTTCATAACTATAAGGTGCAATCCAGGGAGTCAGTATCGCAATAACAATTAGTCCCAGTAGAAAATAAAGACTTATCATTGCCATTTTGTTTTTACGTAAACGGGCAATTGCGTCTTCAGTTAAAGATCGGCCTTTTTCCAAATTTTCCAAGATTTGGGGTTCAATTGCTTGTGCCATCGATTATCCCCTCGCTTCCAGCTCTTGGCGCAATTTTGGGTTTAACCAAACCTGCAAAATATCTGCGAGCAAATTGAAAACAATGATCAAGAAAGCAAAAAAAATAGTGCAACCAAGAATCATGGTGTAATCACGATTGAATGCTGCCATAACATAAAATCGCCCCAACCCCGGAACCTGAAAAATAGATTCAACCACAAATGAACCCGCAAGCAACCCCGCAATAGCAGGGCCAAGAAAAGAAATAACAGGAGTAATTCCGCCTCGCAATGCATGAACCAAAACAATGCGCGCTGTCGATAAACCCTTTGCTCGCGCAGTGCGTATATAGTCTTGTGAGAGCACCTCTAACATTCCTCCGCGACAAATGCGTGCAATATAAGCAGCATAAACAGAACCCAGTGTAATAGAAGGAAGAATTTTATCGCCTGGAACTTGTCCCCACCCAGCAACAGGCAGCCATTGCAGCCAAATTCCAAATATCAATAACAGGATAGGCCCCAAAACAAACGTTGGCATACAAATACCAATCATGGCTGTGGACATTGGAGCGTAATCCAGAAATGTATTTTGTTTTAACGCAGCCACAATACCTATGGGCAAACCGATGATCAGCGCAAATAAAATTGCATATGCGGAAAGTTCTAATGTAGGTGGTAAACCTGCAGCAATTAATTCGGTAACAGAATGACTTGCGTATTTAAACGAAGGGCCAAAATCTCCTTGAACCAGGTTGCTCATGTAGTCAACGTACTGCTTCCAAAGAGGATCATCGAGATGGTAGCGCTTATTCAGTTGGGTCATGACCTCAGGAGGTATAGACCTGTCTTTATCAAACGGACCACCCGGTGCAGCTCGCACCATAAAAAAAGTGACCGTAGCTACCACCAATAAAACCGGAATAGCTTGTAAAACACGTTTAGCGATAAACATGAGCATAGGTTATTTTGCCTTGGGTTTCTTAGCTTCAAGATACAGATTTTTATAGGAGTAATAATCCAAAATATTTTGGTGATAGCCTTTTAGCTGCTCGGAAATAAGATTATTGGTAGTGTAATTATAAAGTGGAATAAATGGGGCCTCATCCAACAATAAAGCTTCTGCTTGTTGAAAAACTTCGTAACGCTCTTCTTTATTTGCGATTGTTGCAGCTTGCTTAATCAAACTATCATACTGTTTATTTTTCCAGCCGCTTTTATTATCGCCACTTGTGCTGGTAAATATTTCAAGAAACGTATTGGGATCTATGTAATCGCCTACCCATGCAGTGCGGGCAATGTCGTGATTTAAATTTTTAATTTCGTATAAAAAAACCTTCCATTCCTGATTTTTAAGCCTCACATTGATATTTAACGTTTTTTTCCACATTTGCTGCACTGCTTCAGCAATTTTTCGATGATCTTCTGAGTTATTGTAAGTTAACTCTACTACAGGAAAATTCTTTCCATCGGGGTAACCGGCCTCCGCTAGCAATTGACGCGCTTTTTCCACATCAAACACAATCTGGCGTCTGGATGTGTAGCCCAAAGTATTAGGCGGTGTTAATGCACCTGTCGCATTTTGCACACCATTCGTAACGCTTGCCACTAGCGTTTCCCTATCTACGGCATGAGCCAAAGCCTTACGGACACGCACATCATCGAATGGGGGTTTAGTAACATTAAAGACATAAAAATACGTCGCGAAATAAGCATAATGATTATATTCGGGATCTTTATTTTCCCGATAGACCGGCATTTTTGCGTAAGGCATCCATTCTGTGCGATGTAAATGCCCAGCCTTGAACATACGCTCCTCAACCAATAGCTGTTCTATAGGCATAAAATGAATTTCGTTAAGCCGAACTTTCTCCTTATCCCAATAATAAGGATTTTTTTTGACAACCAACGACCTGCCGGGAACCCAATCCTTTAATACAAACGCTCCGTTGCCAACAAAATTACCCGGTTTTGTCCATGGATTTGCTGGATCATCCAAATCACCAAACTTTTTTATGGTGGCGGTGTGCACAGGAAATAACGCAAGATAATCCAAGAGCTGTAAAAAATATGGGGTAGGATTTTCTAATTCTATTTTTAGATGATGGTCATCCAAAGCCTTAAAGCCGACGAGAGAAAGATCTGTAATTTCTTTGCGATAATATTTTTCAGCATTTTTAAACACAAATAATGATGTGACTGTTTCGTTGCCAAGTGCGGGCATTAACCCCCTTAGCCAACCATTAACAAAGTCGTGTGCCGTTAATGGGTCTCCATTAGACCATTTCGCATTTTCCCTGATGTGAAAGACGTAAGTCATATTGTCAGCAGACACCTCCCAGCTATCTGCAACTGCAGGAACAATCTCCAATGTCTTCGGATCTTTCGCCACCAGCCCCTCAAATAATGACATCATGATTCGTTGTTCTGGCATGCCATTAGTGCCATGGGGATCAACACCCGTTACATCGGTTGCATTTCCGAAATAGAGTATTTGCTGCTCCGTACCAATATCTACTAATGTCTTTCGTTCACAGGCAGCTAGACCAGATACCAGTATTGCCAAAATTACGCATCTCATTATTGTTACGATAGTCATTCCGCTCGCCACTCCGCCCGACATAGCCTTATTCGTAGGCTCACACATGGGATATCCCACAGCATAGCCCCATGGTAGTACACTTTAATTTTCAAATATAGCCACATAAAAGTCTTTATTTACAACAACTTACATCTAAAAGACCAATGTTCATACAATCTCGCTAAAGACTTTTGACTATAACTGTTTCACATCACGTGATGTTTCCCGACAAAACTACAGATTGCTGCTAAGCTTCAATTAAATATTTCTGTGGAATCTTTATAACAAGATCTGAATTATGCGAGATTACTTGCTCACCGAAGACCAACGCGATTGCCTTCAGGAAATAACCAATGTCGCTATGGGGCAGGCAGGGTCACACCTGGCGAGATTGCTAGATGTCTTTGTAGTACTATCCATACCTCATGTAAGCGTATTGAATCCCACTGATATCGCAATGGCATTGCAGTCCTTGAATCGTGAAAGTAAAAACGACATAGTCCATGGCGTATGCCAAGGGTTTATTGGAGGAGGTATTGCTGGTGAGGCGATGCTTATATTCCATGAGACCGACTTTGAGGATCTTGCCAAGCTTCTTAAATATGACCGCGCACCCGACGAGCAAGCACAGTATGAATTATTAATGGACACTGCAAATGTTCTGAATGGTGCATGCTTAAGAGGACTAGCAGAGCAGCTCGATACCCATTTTAGTTTTGGCCCCCCAATGCTTCTAGGCCAACACTGCAATATCACTGATCTATTACAAAACAATAACATGAAATGGAAGCAGGCCTTGGTGGTAGAAATTAACTACTCCATTGAAAATCATAAAATTAACTGCGACCTTTTATTAGTTATTGCGGAACACTCTATTTTTGGATTAACTGAAAAGTTGAATTACCTACTCGATTAGGTTGAATAATGGCAATTAGCGAAGAGCTCAGCAAACTATTTAAAGATGTTCACTGGCAAATGGACATTTTGCAAAATATTGATGTCGGTTTAGTTGTAATGAGTCCTGACTACAAAATTGAGGTCTGGAACAGCTTTATGCAAAACCATAGCGGAAAGGCTCCTGAAGAAGTTCTCAATAAAAGCCTTTTCTCGGTTTTCCCCGAATTATCCGAGCAGTGGTTTAGGCATAAATCAAAAGCTGTGTTTGTTCTCCAAAACACAGCCTTTACAACATGGGAGCAACGCCCCTACTTATTTCGCTTCCCTCATTACCGCCCTATTACTGGTACAGCAGAATACATGTATCAAAATAGTACAATCATTCCCCTTCTCGACACGAAAGGAGAAGTTGGTCATATCTGTTTGATTATTTATGATGTCACAGACACTGCGGTTAATAAGATTGCACAGCAACAAGCCAATAAACAATTACAAAATTTAAGTCGGACAGATCATTTAACTGGTTTATACAATCGTGGTTATTGGGAGCTTAGGCTAATTCAAGAGTTCAAGCGTTATGATCGCTATGAACAGCCGTCTAGTTTAATCATGTTAGATATTGATCATTTTAAAAAAATTAATGACAAATACGGCCATACTGTCGGAGATGAAGCCATTCGAGGTGTAAGCCGCATCATTAAAGAGCAAGTTCGTGATTTAGATATAGCGGGCCGTTACGGCGGTGAAGAATTTGGTATTGTGCTCACAAATACTAATGGTGATGGAGCTTGTGTTTTTGCCGAGCGGCTACGTATTGCAATTGAAAAATTAACTATTTTCGCTGAAGGGCACGAAATAAAATTCACGATCAGCTTGGGCGTCGCCGAATTAACGGAAGACTTGCACGATCATCGCAATTGGATTGAAAAAGCAGACCAAGCACTATACAAGTCAAAAGAAGGTGGGCGAAATAGGTACACTATTGCCCCTTAATTATTTGTTTATGGTAAATGGTTCCCTCAAAATACTTTCACTAAAAATTTGAGAGACAAAAACAAAAAAGGCTCCATTGGAGCCTTTTCTTGTTTTGAGAATTATTTATTTCTGAGAGATGTCAGCTGAATCTTTAAGCAACTTTTGATAGCTGGAAAAGTCATTTTTCCCATAAATGCTAACGAGCTGAGAGGCTATTGCGCTCTTTTGTTCGGGGGTTACTTTTTCCTGTGTTCCTGGAGTCACCGCCTCTAGAACAACAACAGCCATATCTCCAGCGACAGTAGTTAATGTGTCAAAAGAAGCATTATTATTCGCAGGCTTTGCCATGGAAAAAGCATGACTTACTATTTCAGGATTCTCCCCTGATGCATTTCGCGAAGCGGATTTAACTTGCTTTAGTTCAACGCCAGCTTTTTTGCTTACATCTAATGAGCTCATTCCAGACTTCAACAATCCTATCAACTCAACTGCTTGCTTCTCTAGAGCAACTTTTGCTTTTTGCTCTTTCAACAAATTAACTATCTGACCCTCAACTTCAGATAATGGTCTTACCTGACTAGGTTTGTAATCAGTTTTCTTCAATACAATTACATTGCTAGAGTCAAGCTCAATAACATCGCTACTATTACCCTCTTGCAGTACCTCGTCTGAAAATGCAGCTTCAGTAATATCAGTATTTGAAAATAACCCCTGTCCTTTACTTCGTTCAAATAATCCAGAGTTCTCAACTTTAAGTCCCAACTCTTGAGCCACTTCACTCAAGTTTTCGGCGTTATACGATAAATCACGAAGCTTCTCCAATTGAGAAACGAAAATATTTTCTGCTTCGGATCGTTTTAGTTGCTCCTCTAGATTAGCTTTTTGTTCATCATAGCTCGGAGGCTCAGAGCCTTTTTCAGCCAATAGTTTAATAAAGTGAGTTCCTGCGTCAGTTTTCACTGCTGCAGATATCTCACCCACCTTGAGTTTCGCCAAGGCAGCTTCAAATTCTTCGGGAAATGCATCACCTTTTGTAAATCCCAAATCCCCCCCCTGCTCTTTACTACCCAAGTCATCTGAAAGTTCTTTTGCAACAACTGCAAAATCTTCCCCAGCGGCAAGTTTTTCATTGATAGTTTTTACTTTTTCGGGGTTTTCACCTTCAACAAGGATATGTGCAGCTTGTCGCTCAGTTGCGGCAACAAAGCTTGATAAATTTTGTTCGTATTGTTTACGTAGCTGTTCATCTGTAACTACAACATTCTTCATCAAATCAGACACATTGAGATTGATATAGTCAACAGCTACTTGATCCTCACTTGTAAATGCTTGTTGATTCTTCTCGTAATATGCTTGAATTTCTGGTTGCTCTACAATTGCTGACTCACGCTCTTTTGCTGCTGGAAGCAGGAAGTAAGATAAATCGCGAGTTTGAAAACTTAGAGAATATATATCACTAAGTTGTTCTGATGTAACAAAAGCAGTTGCTTCTACTCCAGCCTGCAACTGATTAATAACCAACTCGTCAGATAAAATTTTGGAGTATGTACTATGTGTGTACCCTAAATTACGTAAAACTTGCTGATAACGAGTGTTATCAAATAAGCCGGCTTCATTTTTAAACTGCGGAGCACTTGCAATCTGTTCACTTAAATATGAGGTGCCTATTTTCATTCCCGCACTTTCAGCAGCTTGTGACAGCACCATACGCTGAATCAAATTTTCTATTACTGGTTTACGTAAATATTCATCACTGAGGAATTCAGATGGAATTTGGTCGCCATAAGTATTGAGCATTTGTTGCTTTTGCATGCTGATTGCGCGAGCAACATCCATCTCTGTAACAACCTCTCCATTAACCTTAGCTGCCTGATTGGCAGAGGTATCCCAATTAAATAACGCCTCAACACCAGTAAGGGCAAAAATGATTACCAAAAAGCCAATCAAAATAAACGAGATCACGCCTCGGGAATTATCTCTGAGGTGTTGTAACATTTTGAACTCCTAGCGGATAAATATGCCCTACAGATGGCATAAGCAACGAAAAACTAATTATTTGATTTTAAATAAGCAAACTCTTTAATTAATTTGATGCACAGAGATGCAAACATAAAAGAGAACAGCTTAAAAAAAAAGCGCACCTTGATATGATGCGCTTCGTATACTTAAAAGTGTCAGAAAAATATCTGAAAGCACTTATTAATTTACTGCATCTTTCAACGCTTTGCCGGGCTTGAAGCCTGGAACTTTAGCGGCAGCAATTTTAATTTCCGCACCAGTTTGAGGGTTGCGACCAGTACGAGCGGCGCGCTCTTTAACTGCAAATGTACCAAACCCTACTAAAACAACAGAATCTCCGCTTTTCAGGGCTCCAGTGATACTTTCAACTACCGCATCCAAGGCTCGTCCCGCAGCAGCTTTAGGAATATCCGCAGATGCGGCAATCGCTTCAATCAGCTCAGTTTTGTTCACACTTAACCCCTTTTGATTATTTGTTTCTAAAAACACAGTACAGATCAACTTCGTTATTAATCTAGATTACCCGTGCATCAAATGAATTGCGATTTATACCAACAGAGTGGAAGAGGGTCAAGGAAAGCTTAAAGCTTTACACAAAACCCCACGGGGCGGATCACAAAACAAACAGTTAATGTGCAATTTCGAATCAGCTAGCCTTTCCTCTTAGTGGGTGCTCAACCTATTGTCATTATCTGTAGTTTTCTGGGCTGCCTTTTCCAATGCACGATATTCTTCATCACTAAGAGGTTTAGGGCTGGATTGCAGGGCAATTGCCAAAACCTCGTCAATCCATTTTACCGGTTTTATATGTAAATCTTCTTTTATATTATCAGGGATTTCTTTGAGGTCACGCTCATTATCAGCAGGAATAATTACCGTCTTTATTCCGCCTCTATGTGCAGCTAAAAGCTTTTCTTTGAGCCCACCAATTCGCAAAACCTCTCCTCGAAGGGTTATTTCTCCTGTCATGGCAACATCTGCCCTAACAGGAATATTGGTCTGTATGGACACCAGTGCAGTGCACATGGCGATCCCTGCACTTGGACCATCTTTGGGGGTTGCACCTTCGGGTACGTGGATATGTATATCCACCTTTTCATGATGATCTGGAGCTATCCCCAAAGCTTGGCTGCGAGACCGAACCACAGTCAAAGCAGCCTGAATGGACTCCTGCATAACATCCCCCAAAGAACCAGTTTTAATAACTCTTCCTTTACCTGTAACGGAGGTTGCTTCAATTGTAAGTAATTCGCCACCCACCTGAGTCCAAGCTAAACCTGTTACCTGACCTATTTGATCTTTACTTTCGGCCTTACCAAAGTCAAATTTATGAACGCCTAACAATCCTTCAAGAGATGCAGCTTTAACCTGATCAACATTCTCTCTATGCCCTTTCACGTGACGAGTAACCACTTTACGGCAAATTTTCGCAATTTCCCGCTCAAGTCCACGAACACCAGCTTCGCGCGTGTAATAACGGATAATGTCACGAATAGCATCTTCGCTAATATTGATTTCACTTTCTTTTAAGCCATTTGCCTTGATTTGTTTTGGCAGCAAATAACGCTGGGCAATATTGAGCTTTTCATCTTCCGTATACCCTGGGATGCGAATAATTTCCATACGATCCAGCAGAGGTCCCGGTATATTCATAGAATTAGACGTGCATACGAACATAACGTCAGACAAGTCGTAATCAACCTCAAGATAATGATCACTGAAATGGCTATTCTGTTCCGGGTCCAAAACTTCCAATAAAGCAGAAGCAGGGTCACCACGATTATCCATTCCCATCTTGTCAATTTCATCCAGCAAGAAAAGTGGATTACGCACACCTACTTTAGCCATTTTCTGGATTAGTTTTCCAGGTAATGACCCAATATAAGTTCTCCGATGCCCGCGAATTTCAGCCTCATCCCTCACTCCGCCTAAGGCCATACGAACAAACTCACGGTTTGTTGCGCGCGCAATTGATTCCCCCAAGGATGTTTTACCAACACCGGGAGGTCCAACAAGACATAAGATGGGGCCTTTTACTTTCTTTACTCGCTGTTGAACCGCCAAGTATTCAAGTATGCGCTCTTTTACCTCGTCGAGACCGAAATGATCCTTATTAAGCACCTCCTCCGCGCGATTAAGATCGTGGCGCACCTTACTTCTCTTGCTCCAAGGCACCCTTATCATCCAATCAATATAAGCACGGAGTACAGAAGCTTCTGCCGACATTGGGGACATCATTTTTAATTTATTAAGTTCAGTACGAGCCTTCTCTTCAGCCTCTTTAGGCATAGCTGCTGCAACGATTTTTTTCTCAAGCTCATCCGCTTCGCTAACTTCTTCTCCAAGCTCTCCAAGTTCTTTTTGAATAGCCTTAATTTGTTCGTTTAGATAATACTCGCGCTGACTTTTCTCCATCTGCTTTTTAACACGACCACGAATTTTTTTCTCGACATGGAATAGATCAACTTCTGCATCCATCAAATCAAGGAGGTGTTCAATTCGAGCATGGATATCGGCCATTTCAAGAATGGACTGCTTTTTGGGAAGATCCAATGACATGTGCGCAGCTATCGTATCAGCCAATCGACCGGGTTCATCAATTCCAGACAATGAAGTGATAACTTCCACTGGGACTTTTTTACTAAGATTTACGTACTGCTCGAATTGACCTATGGCAGATGCAACTAAAGCACGAGCTTCTTCATTGGCAATTTGGGGACTCACTATTACATCCACAGTAGCCCTAAAAAAAGAATCAGCCTCTTCGATTGATTCAATATGAGCCCTCTCCCGCCCTTCAATGAGAACCTTGACAGTTCCATCTGGCAATTTTAGGAGTTGGAGAATGGTAGCAATTGTTCCGATTTTATAGAGGTCTTGCGCCAGAGGTTCATCTTGTTGTGGATTTTTCTGCGCCACCAACAGTACCTGCTTGTCACTTGCCATTGCCCTTTCCAAGGCTTCAATTGACTTGCCTCTACCGACAAATAACGGGGTAACCATATGAGGATATACAACTACATCCCGCAGTGGGAGTAGTGGAATTTCAGTGATATGGAGATTTCGAAGAGTTTCAGCGACCATTGGTTCCTCTCTATTACGGAAAGACAAGATACTGTCTTGCAATAGAATAAGAGTGGGGGTTAAAACACCGAATTACAAGCTTAAGGAGATAAAAAACAAAAAGAGCGCGAAATGCGCTCTTTTTGTTTTAAAATCACAGATAATTTAGCTCTATAAAAATCTAATCTTCTGCAGCAGTTTTAGCTTGTTTATCAATATTTTCATATACAAGAAGAGGTTCAGACTCGCCTTTTATAACAGCCTCGTCTACCACCACTTTGACAACATGCTCTTCTGATGGGATCTTGTACATAGTATCAAGTAGAACCGATTCCATTATAGACCTCAAACCACGAGCACCTGTTTTACGCTCAAGCGCTCGCTCAGCAACAGCATCCAGCGCATCACTACGGAAATCAATCTGTACGCCTTCCATTTCAAACAAACGTGCGTATTGTTTAGTTAATGCATTGCGCGGCTCTGTTAAAATCTGAATTAATGCAGCTTTATCGAGCTCGTCTAGCGTGGCAATTACAGGGAGTCGACCTACGAATTCTGGAATCAGACCATATCTGACTAAATCTTCTGGCTCCAAATCCTGCAAAGTTTGCCCAAAGTTACGCTTATCATCTTTGCTTTTAACTTCTGCCCCGAACCCTATTCCACCTTTCTCGGAGCGATCCCGAATAACTTTATCTAATCCTGCAAATGCACCGCCGCAGATGAATAGAATATTAGAAGTATCAACTTGCAAAAATTCTTGTTGAGGATGTTTGCGCCCACCTTGTGGAGGCACAGATGCAACAGTCCCTTCAATCAATTTTAGCAGCGCCTGCTGAACACCCTCTCCAGACACATCCCGCGTAATAGATGGATTGTCTGATTTGCGTGAAATCTTATCGATCTCATCAATATAAACAATACCTTGCTGTGCTTTCTCTACATCGTAATCACATTTTTGTAATAATTTCTGGATGATATTTTCAACATCTTCACCCACATAGCCTGCTTCAGTGAGCGTTGTGGCATCAGCGATAGTGAAAGGGACATCTAACAAGCGAGCCAGAGTCTCTGCGAGCAGAGTTTTTCCACTACCCGTTGGCCCCACCAGCAAAATATTGCTTTTACCTAATTCTACAAGCTCTTTATCCTTACCGCTTTTTTCTCCAAAACGCAACCGCTTGTAGTGATTGTAAACCGCAACGGCCAAAACTTTTTTTGCGCGTTTTTGACCAATGACATACTGGTCGAGAATTGCAGATATTTCATGGGGTTTTGGAAGCTTTTCAGAGCTCCCCTCTGATGAGCTCTCTTGAATTTCCTCACGAATAATATCATTGCATAGATCAACGCATTCATCACATATGAAAACTGACGGCCCCGCAATCAGCTTGCGGACTTCATGTTGGCTTTTCCCACAGAAAGAGCAATATAGTAACTTTCCGCTTTTATCGCCTGCGTCACCTGTGTGATCGGTCATTGAACCCACTCCATCTTTATATGTAACAATTGTCAGTTTAAATATTTAAATTTCAAGTGTGATGATGGATTTTTGTCGTCTAATTGCTCAGACACTTGCTTGCAGAGCGACTTGCCCACCGTAATACCGACAATCAAAGAGGCTATTTAGCCGACTGTATACGCTTATCTACAACTGAATCAATTAATCCATAATCTTTTGCCTGTTGCGCAGACATGAAATTATCGCGCTCAGTATCGATTTCTATTTTCTCTATAGGCTGTCCAGAATGAAACGCCATTAATTCATTCAGGCGAGCCCTGATCTTTAAAATCTCTTGCGCCTGAATGTGAATATCAGATGCTTGTCCTTGAGCACCACCACTCGGTTGATGAATCATAACTCTAGAGTTAGGGAGACAAAAACGCTTTCCTTTTGCTCCGGCATTGAGCAGAAACGCACCCATACTGCATGCTTGCCCAATACACATGGTGCTTACATCAGGCTTAATAAATTGCATAGTGTCGTAGATTGACATGCCAGCAGTAACTGAGCCGCCCGGGGAATTTATGTATAAATGTATATCTTTGTCAGGGTTTTCCGCTTCCAAAAATAAAAGTTGCGCAACAACCAGATTTGCCATGTAGTCTTCTACTGGCCCGACCAAAAAGATAACTCTTTCTTTAAGCAGGCGAGAATAGATATCAAAGGAACGTTCACCTCGAGCTGTTTGCTCAATCACAATAGGTACAAGACCACTGTTTGTGGTGGAGAACTGGTTTTTTAAGAATTCGTATGACATTGTGCGTTTTGTCCTTAAGCGGGCTTTTTAGCATCGCCAATATTGAAAACTAAGGTTTTTTGACAATGAGAGCTTAACCCGTGATTGGATTATATGCCAGTCAAAAGAGCTTTTTACAGGAGGTTTGGTGAGGGGAGCCGCAAAACAAAGGCTTTGCGGCTTTTTCAGGCTATCAGCGTTGCGCATTAGCCTTAATAATTTCATCATAGCTAGTTTCAACTTCGGAAACCTTTGCCTGAGACAGAATATGATCAACAACCTGATCTTCAAGCACGGCAGATTCCACACCAGCCATCAACTCCTGATTGCCGCTGTAATATTCAACCACTTCTTTAGGCTCCTGATAGGTAGATGCAATTTCTTCGATCATTGCACGCACGCGCTTCGAGTCAGGCTTCAATTTCGCACTTTTCACAATCTCTCCTACAATCAGACCGAGAGTGACGCGGCGAGCTGCCTCTTCTTGGAACATTGTGTCCGGCAAAAGGCTTTTAACATCAAAATTTTGCTGCTGTCCGCCAAAACGCTGAAGCATTTGATTACGAAGAACATGAATCTCATTCGCGACTAATGCTTTGGGAATATCTGTGCTATGGGCAGCAATTAAAGCATCCATAACTTGGACTTTTACTTTTGCTTTAAGAGCATTAGCAAGCTCACGATCCATATTCGCTTTCACTTCCTTACGAAATTGCTTTTCGCCACCCTTCTCTACACCAAACTTCACAAAAAACTCTTTCTTCAGCTCAGGCAGCGCAGCTTCCGATACACTATTAACGATAATAGCGAATGTTACAGCGGCTCCTTTCAGCTCTTCAGCCTGATAATCTTCAGGGAAAGTTACCGAAATATCTTTTTTATCGCCAGCCTTCATTCCAACAATCCCTTCTTCGAATCCAGGAATCATTGACTTCGAGCCAAGAACCAGTGAATGCCCTTCGGCCTTGCCACCAGCAAACTCAACGCCATCTTTAGTGCCAACAAAATCAATATTAACTTGATCTCCATCAGCCGCTGCTCGTTCTACAACAGACCATGTGGCCTGATGCTTACGAAGCACCTCAATCATGTTATCGACATCTGCTTCTGTAACATCTGCTTTGTAAGTAGTGATTTCAAAGGCACTTAAATCGCTGAGCTCTACGCTAGGATAAACCTCGAAGGTCGCCACGTATTCCAAATCTTTTCCTACAGCCAACTGTTTGGGCTGAATAGAAGGCTGACCAGCAGGCTTAACATTCTCTTTTTGTACGGCCGCATAAAATGAACGACTGATAACATCACCGACCACTTCCTGACGAATTCCAGCACCAAAGCGTTGCTTCACTACAGACATTGGAACTTTGCCCTTGCGGAAACCTTTGATGCTTACATTGCGAGCCGCTTGCTTCAAGCGATTCTCAACTTCGTTTTCTACTTGTTCCGCCGGCACGCCCACAGTCAAGCGGCGCTCCAATCCAGAAGTCGTTTCCAGTGAAACCTGCATATTTGCCTCGTGAAATAACTGAAAAGTATGGCAGTTGCTCAAGCACCCTGAATATCAGGATACAGGGAGAATATGGTGCGGACGGAGAGACTCGAACTCTCACACCTTGCGGCGCCAGAACCTAAACCTGGTGTGTCTACCAATTTCACCACGTCCGCTTTTGTGTCGTTTCTTGGCCATTACCAAGACGCTGACCTAATTTTTATCACGCGCTAACATATTGATTTTTAATGTTTTTTATAAAAATCAATACCCCTAGCACGCGAAGGGTGCTGATTGTGCCACAGTCATTCTGCAGGTTCAACTTTTTATCAATACTCTGCATATGTACTGCGTTGGCGTGTCACCAAATCCCGAAAACCAGCCAACCACTCAGTCAGCAACTCGCGCGTTATATTTAACGACGGCTGCTCGTTGATTTCCGTTACATCAACAAATTCTATGGTATCACCAGTAACAAACGCTTTCTTTTCCTTTGCCTTTTCAGGCGATTTGAAAATCATCTGCTCATGTAGTAACAATAAGTGAAGCCATGTATCTGGCTCCTCTTTTAATGCTATTAACTCATTTACTTCCGATGAGTTAATGCCTAAATCATCAAGCGCCATGTAGAGCTCCTCAATGCTTATGAGGATGGCTGCATTTTTGACACGATATTGATCAGCCAGCTCACGCACGTAAAAGCACAATGCTGTCGTAAGATGAAAGACAACAGCATCGGCCAGCGCTTGCTGGCGGACTTTTTGTGCACCCGAGAGCTTTACATTCGATAATTCCATATCAACCAAATTTGCATGTGCAAACGCAAACTTTTGATTAACAAGGGAGAGATGTGTAATAGGCATATTAATTAAAGGGGGGAAGAGAGAAAATAAGCCAGCATATTTAAATGCTGGCATTATGTATTTACTTTTGTACCTGCCACTTACCCGCAGTGAAAAATGCCTTCCAGCCTGTCGCTTTTCCATTAAGCTCTGTTTGGACATACTGCTCTTTGGTTTTGCGGCTGAAGCGAATAATCGCTTTGTTGCCATCAGGATCTTTCACTGGGGCAGATAATAAGAAATGATACTTGGGATCAATTTGATCCTTGTATGGCAATAACTCCTCAACAAAAGGGGCGCGAGTCTCACGATTTTTTGGAAACTGGCTTGCAGCAAGGAACAAACCTGCCGCACCATCACGCAGCACATAGTGATCATCCACTTTTTCACAGCGTAATTCCGGCATTACAATTGGATCCACTTTTGGCGGTGCCGCTTCACCATTTTTTAACAGCTTGCGAGTGTTTTTGCACTCGGAATTTGTGCAACCAAAATACTTACCAAAGCGGCCGGTTTTGAGCTGCATTTCACTGCCACACTTGTCACACTCAATTGTTGGCCCTTCGTAACCTTTTAAGCGATAACTTCCCTGCTCAACTTCATAGCCCGAGCAATCGGGATTATTTCCACAAATGTGCAATTTACGATTTTCATCCAACAGATAAGAGTCCATCGCAGAATTACATAATTTGCAGCGATGTTTTGAGCGTAACTGACGCGACTCGGCTTCATCATCGTCAGCTTCGGTATCAATAACCTCATCACCGGACACCAGGTTCATGGTATTTTTACAGCGCTCTTTAGGTGGTAATCCATAGCCAGAACAGCCCAGAAAAACCCCGGTAGTGCCCGTACGAATTTGCATGTGGCGACCACAAAGACTGCATTCAATATCTGTATCGGTAGGATCGTTAGCGCGCATGCCTTTAGTAGTGCTGGATGCCTGAGCCAGTTTTTTACTGAAACCACCATAAAACTCATTCAGCAAATCACGCCAGTTTTTCCCTCCTTGCGCGACAACATCAAGTGATTCTTCCATGCTGGCTGTAAAACCGTAATCCATCAGATCATCAAAACTCTCAACCAGTCTTTCAGTAACAATATCGCCCATTTTTTCTGCATAGAAACGGCGATTTTCCTGACGCACATATCCACGCTCCTGAATCGTAGAAATAATTGAGGCGTACGTCGATGGGCGGCCAATAGCACGCTTTTCTAGTTCTTTAACCAAACTGGCTTCTGTGTAACGTGCTGCAGGTTTGGTGAAATGCTGCTGTGGATTCAGCTTAATCAGAGGCAGGATTTGACCAACCTTCATATCCGGCAGAACAATGTCTTCGTCTTTTTTGACGGTTTGCGGATTTACTTTTGTATATCCGTCAAAACGGATTACGCGACCACGGGTACGTAACTCATAATCTCCAGCGTTAACCACAACACTGGTACTGGTATATTCAGCAGGTGTCATTTGGCAAGCTACGAACTGTTGCCAAATTAATCCATAAAGACGCTCAGCATCGCGTTCCATACCACTTAGCTGGTTAGGTTGTACGTTCACATTTGATGGGCGAATTGCCTCATGCGCCTCTTGAGCACCTTCTTTACTTGAGTAAAGCACAGGAGCATCCGGCAAATAACGCGTACCATAATTTTCAAGAATATATTCACGGCAAGCATCAACAGCCTCTTTGCTCAGGTTGGTTGAATCTGTACGCATATAAGTGATGTATCCAGCCTCGTACAAACGCTGAGCCATCATCATGGTTTTCTTTACACCGAAACCTAAACGCGTACTTGCTGCCTGCTGCAAGGTAGATGTAATGAACGGCGCAGATGGTTTGGATTGGGTCGGTTTATCTTCGCGACTAATTACTTTGTACGATGCATGCTGTAAAGCGCTGACGGCAGCCATCGCTTGACTCTCATTGATTGGCTTAAATGCCTCATTACCCAACTTTTTTACTTCAAAACTGGCCTGCTGGTTTTTATCAGCTTGTAGATCTGCAAATAGTGTCCAATATTCTTCTGGAACAAACGCACGGATTTCACTTTCCCGCTCTACAACTAAACGTACAGCTACTGATTGAACACGCCCGGCTGAAAGCCCGCGAGCCACTTTTTCCCATAACAGTGGCGACACCATATAACCAACCACACGGTCTAAAAACCGACGCGCCTGTTGCGCATCAACACGATTTTGGTCGATTGGACCTGGTGTTTTAAACGCATTTTGAATAGCAGTTTTGGTAATTTCATTGAAAACTACGCGGCGATAGCGGGATTCATCACCACCAATCGCTTCACGTAGGTGCCAGGCGATTGCTTCTCCCTCTCTGTCCAAGTCGGTTGCCAGATAAACCATATCGGCTTTTTCGGCCAGTTTTCTTAGCTCTTCCACTACCTTCTCTTTTCCCGGGAGAATCTCATACTGCGCCTCCCAGTTATTTTCGGGATCGATTCCCATACGATTGATGAGCTGGCTTTTACTTTTTTTCGCTTGATAAATCGCTTTTTCATCAGCTGACATCTTGCGCGTAGCGGCAGCCTGTTTGGCGCGTTCTTTCGCATCGACCGGTTTAGCGCCACCGCTAGTAGGTAAATCCCGGATGTGACCGATACTGGATTTGACGATAAAGTCACTTCCCAAATATTTATTAATGGTTTTTGCCTTGGCGGGCGACTCAACGATAACTAAGGATTTACCCATGATTGTTAGAAAGGTCTCTGTATATATAAGGAAGGCTGTATAATCTGCTGAATAATGCGCCAATCTGGTACAGTGCTGCCTATGAAAAGGCTAAACTAGCGGCAAAGGTGCGCATATATAAGTCTTGAATCACAAGGGGTCAAGCGATAATTTTCCTTATGTCTTATAGTTGAGCACAACAGGAAGTGCAAAGTTTACCGTTTTTTAGGTTAAGGATTTTCTTTAAATACGACACTTAAGCATTTGTTTTATAAAGTTAATTAATTTCAACTAGCGTTTCCATTTAAAGAACCCATAAAACCTGATCCTCAACCTAACCTATGCACGCAGAATTCGAATGACTTTGATTGTGATTTTGTTTTTTTTGATGCTGATAACACTTATTGCCGTCAGTGCAATCAATAGAATGCAGCAGATTCAGCGCCAACGCCGCTTGCAACAACGTCGTTTACGCATTCAGGCAGAAGAACTGATTGAACTGGTAATCTCCCTTGAGCAAACTATTCCCAACCGGATGATCGTCAAGCATATCAACGACATGGTGATATCGATACAGCAACAAATGCTGGCGCTGGAAGACAAAAACCCGGAGCACATAGAAGCGGCCATACGCAAAAGTGAGCTTTATTCTGAAGAGTTAATGAATCCCAACTATAAAAAAGCCACCAGCTACCAACGTGAAAGTGACGCACAAATTGCCAAAACCCAGCTACACCTGAACGAAGCTATGCATCTGATTACCCAGCTGGCTGCTCAGGGGAACATCAATGAGGTGGAAATGGACACTTACCTTTCTGAGTTGCGCTGGGCATATCTGATGGTTTCGGTAATGTCCTATATTGGACAGGGCGATAAATCCATGTCCATTAGTGACAGGTTTTCAGCTCAGGCGTTCTATCGCAAAGCACAGCAGTTGCTGATGGAATCCATGCACCAGGATCCTCGCCGACTCAAAATGATTAAAGAGTTAAGTGAAATGATAGACGGTGGCCGTGTTGGTCTAAGCCGTGATTTACGCGATACGAATTCTGCAGTGCTGGACTTGGGGTAACCAGGTCAACCAGGTGGGCTTGCGTGTTTATGAAGCACTTCCATCATTTCAATTAGTAACTCCAACGTCTCTTTATCCTCTCTTTCCGACCAAAAAACACACGTTCCCAGACTCCCCTGGCTGATTGCGATGACCGAAACCGGCAAATCGGGCAAATATCGCTTCAAAGACTGACACGCATCATCGCCCGGGCGTGTTTTGGTCTGCCAATCCCACTCCTGATAAAAATTTCCCTCGTGAACATAATGGGTGCGCATTAATATCCACTCATTGTCCATTTGCGATTTAGTAAGGGGGGGGATGTAATACACAGGCATAGGTGCAGTTTGTTCAATATCCGTTGCCAATGCGGGCGGACGTCGCAGGGTGTAGCGAACGCCCTTTTGGCTGGCATGTAGGCGCAAGTTTTCTTTACGCTTCTGCCCAGGCTTGGGCTTCAACATACTGATAGGGCCTAATACCAGCGCCAATGCCACTATCAAAATAATAAAAAACCAGATATTCATGAAAATCCTTAAAACTTTAGATGGGAAGAACTACTCTTAAGCAAGAGGCTTTCATTGAGTATTGCCTCCGTCAGTCGAGGATAGGAATCATGACAGAAGCTATTAACTACACACATATTATTGTCGGCGTCGATCTCTCGGATGACTGTCCAACGGTTATCCGTCGTGCTGCAGCCATTGCGCGTACTTGTGAGGCAAAATTAACACTTGCCTATGTGCTTGAACCTATTGCTTTCGCCTATGGCGGTGACATGCCTGTTGATCTGACCGGCGTTCAGGAGCAGCAAGTGCAAAAAGCTACTGCTGATTTGGCGGCACTCGCCAAAAGCACGTCATATCCAATCCAGCAACAACATGTTTTGGTAGGGCAGCCTGCTGCGGAATTACACTATCTTGCAGAGCAAGAAAATGCTGATCTGATTGTTGTCGGTAGTCATGGGCGCAAAGGTTTTGCCTTGTTGCTGGGTTCAACACCCAATAGTGTATTGCATGGGGCAACCTGCGATGTATTGGCGGTTTTGGTAAAAAAACAAACGGGGGCTGAGTAAGCACCGATATCGCAGTACGGCTTTTTCATGCGTGCAATGCAACAAGAATCATTCTTGTTGCATATCTTCCAACTCCGCCCAACGCTCAAAACAATCATCTAACTGTTGTTGTAACAAAGCCAGCTCCTGCAGCTTTTGCTCTACGACATTGCTTGATTGAGTATAAAAATTTTCGGCCGATGTTATCGACTGCAACTGAGCTACTTGAGACTCAAGCACTTCAATTTTTTGTGGCAACTCCTCAAATTCTTTTTGGAATTTATAACTGAGCTTTTTGGGTTTTGCTGTCTGGCGAGTGTTTGCAGGTTCCGCACTTTTTGCTTCTACTTGTAGCTTTTTTTCTGCAGGAGGAGGCAATTCATCTGAAACAGTCCACTTACCTCCCTGGCGAATCCAATCATCGTATCCGCCAACATATTCAATCACATTGCCACGACCTTCAAAGGCGATAACACTTGAAACAATATTATTAAGGAAAGCACGGTCATGGCTCACAAGCAACAATGTGCCAGTATATTCGGACAGTATATCCTCCAATAACTCCAGTGTTTCTACATCAAGATCGTTGGTAGGTTCATCCAGCACTAATAAATTAGCCGGTTTGCTGAATAATTTTGCAAGAAGCACGCGATTACGCTCGCCCCCAGACAGCGCACGCAGTGGTGTACGCGCCCTTTCACCACTGAATAAAAAATCACTCAGATACGAAAAGATATGTTTTGATTTTCCATCAACATCGATAAATTCACGACCGCCTGCAATGTTATCCACCGCATTTTTGTCAAGATCAAGCTGATCACGCAGCTGGTCAAAGTAAGCAACTTCAATATTAGTTCCGAGCTTTACGTGGCCGGATTGTGGCTGCAGATCACCCAAAATCAATTTAAGTAATGTACTTTTTCCAGCGCCATTTGCACCTACCAGGCCAATACGATCCCCACGCATAATGCGTGTAGAAAATTGTTTAACGATTATTTTATTGCCCCAAGCATAAGAAACATCCGTGAGTTCTGCTACCAACTTGCCGGAATCACCTCCGGTCGAAAGGCTAAAATTGGCTTTACCCACTTGTTCGCGGCGTTGTGCACGAACATCACGGAGTGCTTTTAGCGCACGAACACGGCCTTCATTACGTGTGCGACGCGCTTTGATCCCTTGGCGAATCCACACCTCTTCTTGTGCTAAATGCTTATCAAATAATTCATTGTGGCGCGCTTCCTCTGCCAGTGCCTGCTCCCGATAAACCAGAAAACTGGCGTAATCGCCCGCCCAATAACGCAACTGACCGCGATCCAATTCGGCAATGTGTGTCGCTAATGTTTGTAGCAGAGAGCGGTCATGGGTAATAAATACCAGCGCGCCGTTATAGTTCAGTAATTGCTTTTCCAGCCATTCGATTGCTGCAATATCCAAATGGTTGGTTGGCTCATCCAACAACAAAACATCCGGCTCCAATACCAATGCTCGCGCAAGCGCAACACGGCGACGCCACCCACCCGATAATTCGCGCATGTAACGTTCTGCTGGCAAATCAAGGCGGGAAATAATTTCATCGACTTTCTGCTGCAGTGCCCATCCATCGTTTGCTTCAATTTGCTGCTGCAACTGTGCCATGCGCGCCAAGCCGGATTCAGTAATATCCGCTTTATGGGAAAGTTGGCGATACTCAGCTAATAGCTCGCCCATTCCCTTTGCGCCTGCAGCAACGGCATCAAATACCTGACGGTCGTCTGCCTCTGGAAGGTCTTGTTCAAGACGAGTGATACGAATTCCGCTCTGGCGAATAACATCGCCTTTATCAAGATCCACCTCGCCATCCAGCACTTTCAACAAGCTGGATTTACCGGCACCGTTTCGCCCGATCAAACACAGTCGCTGCCCTCGTTCTATACTCAGGTTTACATCATCAAGCAACACTTGCAGGCCGTAACTGAGCCCGGCTTTTTCAATTTTAATCAAAGACATAGAAGGAATAATTCAGGTAGTTTTCTATCGAAAATGGTACTGGCAGAAGCATCAAGGTGCTGTTATTCTCAAGATAAGCTTGGCCACGCGGTAAATGAAAGTGCCGCATCATATCCCACCAGGAAGGCATAACCAACCCGCATGCGTTTGCCGGTTCGTATCTACGTTTGACAGTAATTTGAGGTTCCCATGAGGTTTTCGAAAATACTTTGGCCGTTAGCACTCAGTGCCAGCGTATTCGTCGGTAGTATGTCTCTGATCCCTGCACACGCGGCAACTAACAATACAAAACCGGCAACAAAAACAGCACCCGCCAAACCTGATGCGCGCCAAATAGAACGGCAAAAATATGCCCAGGCGCAAAAAGCATTAAATGCCAAAAATATGACTGAATATCACCGATTGGTTAAACAGTTACAGCAATACCCTCTTCTGCCTTACCTTGAATACCAAGAGTTAACTAATCGTTTAATCACTCTGCCCACGAAAGAAGTAGAAAGTTTTTTTAAGCGCTATCCCGATTCATTTCTATCCGAACGCCTCACTCATCGCTGGTTGCGCACACTGGCACAACGTGAGCGCTGGGCAGACTATCAACGATTTTACGATAAGCGACTGACAGATCCTGAATTGGCTTGCCTGCATGTTCGCGCGCGTCTTGCACAGGGAGATAAAGCCGCCTTAAATGAAGTAGCCGCGCTATGGAACATTGAAAAGACCCAATCCAAAGCGTGCGATCCCGTGTTTGTGGAATGGAAAAAAGCAGGATTTATGACTGCGGATATCATATGGGATCGCCATCTCAAGGCCGTTAAAGCAAACAATAATGGAATGGCAAGCTATCTGAGCAATCTTCTACCGGCAGCAGATCGCCCACATGCGCTGTTGCTGCAACAGGTAAATGCCAACCCACGCCTCTTGAAGCAAACGTCCAAATTTTCCAAGCAATCACCCAAAATGAAAACCGTGATTCTGCATGGGCTGGAAAAATTAGCGCGCAGCAATGCCAAAGAGGCCTTGGCACTGTGGAACGGTTACGACGCACAACAGCTATTCAGCGATGAAGACCGCACTGATATCAAATACCAAATCGCCTTGCGCCTGCTATATCAAGATCACGAAGTGGAAGCTGAACGCTTGGCCGCATCCACGCCAAATTTAACCAGGGTTGATTTATTGGAGTGGCTGTTGCGTGAATCATTACGCAAACAAAACTGGGAGCAAGTTAACCTGTGGTTAACACGCTTACCGGAAGATGCACGTAAAACAGAACGCTGGCGCTATTGGCAAGCAAGGGCGATGGAAGAACTGGACATTAAAGAAATCAATGGTGAAACACCCGCGGATATTTATAACAGTGTTGCACCCGCGAGAAGTTTTTATGGTTTTCTTGCCGCTGATAAAACAGGGGTAAATTACCATTTGCTCGATCGCCCGATGGCATTTACGCCCGAACAGGTCTCAGCATTGGAAAACCATCAAGGTATGTTGCGTGCGCGCGAGTTTTTTGCGCGCGGTGAATTAGGTGCAGCTAATCGTGAATTTTTCCATACCAGCCGTCGTATGCCGCTGGAACAAATGGTATTGGCTGGCCGACTCGCTGAGAAATGGGGTTGGTATCGCAATGGAATACAAGTGATGGCAGACGCACAATATTGGGATGATCTGCAAGTACGATTCCCTATTGTTTACAAAGAGCACGTGACCAAAGCTGCGCAACAAACATCTGTCAATCCGCTCTTTATTTTCGCTGTAACACGTCAAGAGAGCGCATTCGTACACGATGCAAAATCCCCGGCGGGCGCAGTAGGCTTAATGCAATTATTACCTTCTACAGCCAAACAAACCGCACAAAAAAATGGGCTACGCTTTGCTCCCCAAGACTTAATCACCCCCGAGAAAAACATTGCACTGGGCAGCCGCTATTTGAATCATCTGCTTGGCGTATTTGATGGAAACCGCATATTGGCAGCTGCTGCATATAATGCAGGTCCTTCGCGCGTCAAAAAATGGCTCAACAAAGATCAAAATGCGCAATTGCCTTACGATGTTTGGATTGAAACCATTCCTTACAAAGAAACACGGGGTTATGTGCAAAACGTTCTGTCTTTTTCTGTCATTTACGCTTACAGACTTGGACAAGAAACCCGTTTTGTAACGCCAACAGAAGCTAGTCAACAGCTATAAATATCCTACATAAAAAAACCGCTGATGCCTTTAGGGTATCAGCGGTTTTTTTTTACGTTACCTGCGCAATCAATTACATAATCAATTAGTTTTTCTGCGCACCAAAATACTGCCGCAATCTTTTTTGTACTACAGCAGCCAACTCGTCTGGTTGAAACTTGGATAAAAAGTCATTGCACCCTACTTTTTCCACCATCGCTTTATTAAAGCTGCCGCTAAGAGAGGTATGCAACACTACGTAAAGATCTGCCAACGCAGGATCTTTACGTACTTCAGCAGTTAACCGATAGCCATCCATTTCAGGCATTTCAGCATCAGTCACCAGCATCAAAATTTCATCCGTCACTTTGCGGCCACTCGCTGCCCATTGGCGCAATAGCGTCAACGCTTGTAATCCATCTTGTACCGACAAAACCTCAACCCCAATATTGCCCAGGGTTTCTTTTACTTGTTTAACTGCTGTCGGGGAATCTTCAGCAAGGAGTATTTTTAATTTGCGCTTGCGTGCTTCTGAAGCTAAATCCTGATCTAGAACATTGTCAGATACACGCGTGTTATAAGGAATAATATCCGCCAGAACCCGCTCAACATCCAATATTTCAACTAACTGATCATCAATGCGGGTTATCGCTGTTAAAAAATGACTACGCCCGGTTCCTTTTGGCGGTGGCAGTATCAATTCCCAATTAAGGTTCACAATTCGATCGACCGCACCAATTAAAAATGCCTGAACAGAGCGGTTGTATTCCGCCACGATCAAATTTGCATTGTCCAACTCTTTTAAAGGACTCATGCCGATGGCCGCACGCAGATCGATTACGGGAACAGTTTGGTTGCGCAGATGAGCAACACCCCTGATATGGGGATGGCTATGTGGCACATGGCGAAGATTTGGAACTTTGACCACCTCTTGCACCTTGAACACATTAATCGCAAAAAGCTGCCGTCCACCAAGGCGAAACATCAACAACTCCAGCCTGTTCTCACCTACCAAGCGAGTGCGTTGATCAATAGAGTCTAATAATTTGGACATGCGGTTACCATCAATTTGCAAACAGAGTCGGAGTCTCCCAACCACAAACGCCTGTTTAGACGTAAATTTCTATGATTATAGGCAATAATCCATAAATCGCTGCAATTCCAACAGGTTAAAACCGGAGTTTCCGCTAGATGTAATATCCTGTAGTTGTAAGCTTGCGGTTGACAGCTACAATGTTGAATAGACCAAGAACCAATAACAGTACATCCAGAAAAACAACTACGCTGTGATTCATTTATTTTATGACCAACATGACGCCACTTCTTGCCCGCCAACCTATTTTTGATGGAAACATGCGGGTAATTGCCTATGAATTATTGTGTCGCAATAATGATTTGAAGTTTATTGCATCGACAGATGGAGATGCAGCCAGTTCGCAGGTTCTACTTAACGCCTTCACAGAGCTTTCAATAGAACAAGTCGTTGGAAAACATAAAGCTTTTGTGAATTTTACGCGCACTCTCCTGCATTCCCCTCCCCCGTTTAATCGCCAAAAATTAGTCATTGAAGTTCTTGAAGGGCAACAAGTCGATGCCGCTATGCTGCATGCACTCATGGAATTGCGCGAACAAGGCTATACGATTGCATTGGATGATTTTGAGCTGGATGAAGACAGTAAAAACCTTGTTCCTTATGCCGATATTATCAAGTTGGATGTATTGAGCTTAACACCTGAAAAGCTGAAACATCACATTGATTACCTAAAACCATTTGGTATCACCCTGATCGCAGAAAAAGTTGAAACTTACGAGATGTTTGAAAACTGCAAAGCCTTGGGTTTTGATTTATTTCAAGGCTATTTTCTGGCAAAACCAAGGGTGATTACCGGACGAAAAATTTCTGAAAACAAACAATCCGTTTTGCAGCTGTTATCAGCACTGCACGATCCGGATGTGCCGATTGAAAAAATCGAACGAATGATCGCACGCGATACATTATTGAGTTTCAAGCTTCTACGACTAGTCAATTCCGCCGCATTTGGTTTATCGCGTGATGTGGAATCATTACGCCAGGCAATCATGCTGTTGGGGTTACAAAAACTGAGAAACTGGGTGAATTTACTAGCGCTGTCCAACTTGAGCGGCAAACCCCATGAGCTTAGTGTTGCAGCACTAACGCGCGCACGCATGTGCGAAATGATTGCAACCCACATCAACCAACGCAGCCGCCCGGATTCTTACTTTACTGTTGGCCTGCTATCAACATTGGATGCGTTTCTCGACTCTCCGTTGGAGGAGTTGCTTCGTAACCTTTCGCTCAGTGAAACCTTGAATCAAGCTATGCTCGCACACTCTGGCCCGGAAGGAATGGTTTTGCATATTGTTCAGGCCCATGAGCAAGGCCATTGGGATGATATCGATTGGGCGCATCTGGAAAGCCTTGGGCTATCGCCCGAGACTCTCGCCACTATTTATGTCGATGCATTACATTGGGTGGCAGAAACAATGAATAGCCTTGGGCTTGCGGGCGATGCATAAAGCATCAGATTGCTATTCTGTCCAAAAAAGCTTGTGCCTGACTTGCATCAAATGGCCAACCCAATTCGTCCAAATGATGCGGGGATTTCAACACTGGAATTCGCACACCATAACGCTCTACCAATTCGTCTGATTCGGCGATTTCAATTTCTTCCAGATAAAGGGAATAATGGTTTAACAAAGGGGATACAATCTCCTTGGCCATCTCACATAGATGACAGCCAAGGGTTGAATAAAGATAAACGGGTTTCATAATAAAATCTTCATGAGCAAAATAGATTGGCAATTATTGCTGCCGTCTCATAAAACATCAAATTAATAAAAACCCATCTTATACGTATTAGCGCAAATCCAAGGCAAACATTTCTTCAATAAAGTCGCGGAATCGTTTTCCCTGCAATTGATCTATTTCAGTTTCGCCTGTGATTGTCTCTGCCATGCCAGACAACAGTGACGCAGGCTCATCAAAAATAGAAGCGCGATCCAAGCTGTCTAACAGATTTTTAATGAAATTCCCCAGCGGCAACAATTGATCAGCCAACAATGCAGGCCTATCAACACCGCCAGCATTATTGTCAGGTTCAAACGCTTGATAAGCTTGGGTGACTTGCTGTATTTCTGCCTGAGCCAGATTGAGCGAGAAACTGCCGATCTGTTCAGCGTCGTATCCCAGATTCATTGCTTGCTCAAATGCAGTATCCAGATTACCTTCAAAAAATTGCCCGGCAAGATCATTCACCCGTCCCAGTAAGTCATTGATCGCAGCCAACTCATCTTCGTTTAACTCTCCCTCAATTGAGAGTGAAAAAGACTCACTGGAACTGTAGCTGGCATTCATGGCGCTTACAGATTGATTACCGCGTGAAGCGCGGCCAGCCTCGACAGCCAAGCCTTCACTTGAGCTTGCTTTAATAGTCACTATGTCGCCCTCTTTCGTTCTCAGCTCAAAGCTGAATTCGCGGGCGCGACCATATTCATAATTGCCATAACCCAAGTAGCTGCTGGTGGCAGGGATAAAAGCAGGCACATCAAGCTTTGTGGGTTCGGACGTTTTGGGTGATGCGGTTTTCACAATCTCTGGAGCAGAGTTAGATGATTTGGCTGGCGCTTCTTCAACAGCAGACTGGATAAATTTAGCTCGCAGTTCATCCACACCTTCAAGCACCAGATCATAGGTTTGACCGATATCAGCTTTAATCTCCGGTGATAAGAGACTCAGCGCCTCCAGCTTTTCACTCGCTTCTGCGAAGCCTTTTTTAAAGCCAGCCAATCCTGCCTCTAACCGCGCTTGTAGCTCCTCTTGGGAAGCACCGTCAGCGACATCCATTTGCAGCCTGCGCTCGATAAACCCAAGAATATTATTAGCAACTTTTTCAGCCGTCAGAGGCTCAAAAGTTTCATATTCTGCACTTGCAGCCTGCCCTCGCGAGCTGATTTTTTCATAAGCCTGCGTGAGTGTGCGGTTAACTATTTGCAGGGCAGTTTGACGTTTATCCTCAAAACTGGCCGACAGCACTGTACTTGCTGTGACGATGCTGCTTTTTCCACCCTGCGTGAAACCGCCGGGGTTGGATGCCAACTTATCTGCATCCACTGGCGTACCAGCTGCTTTATTGCCAGGTACGCTTGTTGAAACAGAGGGATTGTTTAGAGAGGAAATATTCATAAGATCACCTGAGTGCGGCAGTATCTGTCTGTGGCATCACAGGTTCTCGGCCATTTCCTGCAAAGCTTCAATAATTATTTTCGCGTTAGGATCAGGGTTGTTATAACCACAACAGCCAATACACCCAGGAAAATTAAGCCAAATTTACCCTTGGCGTTATCAGGCGCGGGTTTTGGTTGCATCGCTGCCGATGACCGATTTGGTGACGAGGCACGCGTTGGTGCCGATGTTTTTTCCCGTGAAGGTCTGGATTTTATTTCAGGTACTTCGGGTTTTATCGGGGCTTTGCGCACTGTCGTTTTGGCCATATCGTCGGTAGGCCCCATTACACCAAATGTCAGCGCATCAAACCGCAACTCATCGCCACGCCTTACTCTGGCTTCGGCAACGCGTTTACCATTCAGAAAGGTACCATTCGCTGAGTCCAAATCTTTGACAAACAACATACCATCAATAATTTGCAGCTGGGCGTGACGGCGGGATAAATGCGCAGCCGCCAGACTGATGTCACAGTCGTTGGAGCGACCAATTACATTAATGTCTTTTAGCGGATATACGCGGTTGGCCAAGGCCGTGTGGTGAGCTTTGAGAGACCAGCCTGTCACTTGTGGCGTGCGCAACTGCGTTACACTGGCTGACTCTTCTGCAACAATTTTGGCTTCGCGCTTGGGGTCAATTACGACAAGCTCAACCCGCCCCAAACTGATCTGATCATCCGGTTTTAGTTCACAAGCACCGGTAACCGCCTGTCCATTTACTATTACTGGCTGTGAAGGTATCAAATTCCGCAGCGTTAAATGCTCATTATCAACCAACACCTCCATATGGACATCGCTGGCAAGGGGATCGTCGATGACCAGTGCATTTGTTGCTGAGCGACCTATGGTGATTTTTGGCTCAACCAGCCATACCGCATTGTATTTGTTATCTTTGAAGCGGATTTTGAGCATAAGACAAACCTGAAATGGAAAACGTAAGCTTAGATGATGCAATAGCGAACAGGTGATTTCAACACCCAACCAGTATGTATCCGGCATCATTAAGGCAAATATAATTTCAACACTCCTCCACCCAAAGGTCCATTATTGGCAATTGTCATATATCCCTGCCCTTTTTTGGTTTTGTGCAATTCCAACACCTTGCGCGCGAATAACAAACCCAGCTTGGTATTGCCGGAATTAAAAGATACTGCAGCTTGCGGCAACGGCCCCAAGAGCATGTTATCAGGATACCCTTGGCCATCATCTGCTACTGCGATACATAAAAAGCCGTTCTCTTCTGTTGCGCTCACCAATAGTTGCTTTTTACAGTAGCGCGCACAATTTACGATCAGATTATTTAATACACCGCCTACCAATTCATTATCAAAATACCAAACCAAATCAGAATCACAATCAATTTGTATATCAATATTCCTTGATTTTAATAAAGTGTCGTTCCGGGCAATTTGTTCTTCAATAATATCGATAGCATGATGCTCATCTATCACTATCGCCAGGGTTTTTTCATCCATCTTGTAGAGTGATAGTAACTGAACCAATTCACCATTTATCCGTGCTGCTTCGTATTCCAAGGTGGAAAAAAACCGTGCTTGCTCTGCATCTTTAGGCGGAGAGATTTCCATCATTGCAGCCAAGGTATGCAACAACATACCCAGTGAATTTTTCATATCGTGAACACTGGAAGCTAACACAAACGCAAAATCAATCGGCACTTGTCCAGTGTTTCCATTATCAGATGGTTGATCAGTTGTAGGAGTCACAATTAACCTCGGCTATTTTTTTCATAGGCTTTTACCAGATTGGTATATACCTCATTTAACTGGCGATAACGCTGATACTGGGGATGCTGAGTGGAAATAATTGCGCTCGCTTTGGTAAACGCCTGCTGGATTTTTTCATTCGTGGATTGTTCAAAATTACTCTTTAATTTATCGATCATTGCTTGCACATAGTTCAAGCGAAGACCAACATGATTGGGCAGCTTTTGTAATGCAATTTTGAAAGAATCTGCCGCAGCGGAAAAATCTTTGGCATTGTAAGCAGCAATCCCTTTTTTATTGATTTCGGCCACCATCAGCTTATTCTTTTCACTGCGCGGCTCGTCCAATAAAACATCCAGCTTCTGCAACTGGTCTTCATTACTTGCATAATGCTGCAACAAATCCGTCAAGCGCCTCTGCGCCTCATCTGTTTTACCAAGCACGCGCAATGCGCGAACCATTTCAATCTGCACAGGGAGTGCATCGGCATCCTTGGTATTGCCCAAAACTGTTTGCGCATTACTCAGTGCTTCTTGCGCACGGCGCTGATCGCCAGCACACACCTGCAACTGGCTCTCCAGCAGTAATGACTCTGCCTTTTTAAGCTGGGTCTTACCAAAATTATCTTCATAATTAATAATGCAACTGATTGCATCGCGAACCAAAGGCTTAGCCAGCTCTTTATCAATTGAATGTAAATCAATTGTGGTTTGGGCAAATAATGAATGTACTTCTGCTTTATCAAAACAGGAGTGTTCACCAAGTTTAACTGCACGTCTTAGCGCGTTTGCAGCCGTAACCAAATCGTTATTTTGTTGCGCAATATCACCCAAAGCTTGTTGCCGAAGAATAGACAGTGGTGAAATATCGGTCGCTTTCTGCAAAATGTTTTGCAACCCCTCCGTATCATTTTGCAGCTTGAAAAGCTCTGCCTGTAAATCATAGGCTTTCATGCACAGGGGATTGCCCTGCAAAATGTTTTCCAGCCACTGTTGTGCGCCCAGATAATCATGCTGCGCCAATTTTGTCTTTACCATCCCCAACTGTGCCCACTCCAATTCGCGATTATCCAATACAGTGCGGTAAAGCGCTTCTGCGGCTGCAACATCGTTGACAGCTAAATAGAGTTGACCTAACAGTTTTTGACAACTATTGGCGTGACGGCTTCCACCAGCAATTAGCTCTTTGCATAGTTTGATTGCTTGTTGGTAATCGCCTGCTTTTTGGGCGGCCTGGACCGCTTTTAGTTCAGCACGCTGTTCGATCAGGCGACCCAATCGTTGATCCAGCGCTTTGGGAGTTATGGGTTTGGCAAGATAAGCATCCGGCTCATAGTCATAAGCCGCCATAATGATGCTTTTACTAGACTCAGCCGAAACCAGTATAAATAGACTGTCGGAGCATGGATTTTCAGTCGAGCGAAGCTCTTCCAATACCTGCTGGCCACTTTTGCCTTTGCCAAGATTGTTATCACAGAGAATCAGGTCATACGTACGTGCTTTGCAAAAACGCAGTGCTTCTTCCCCACTGGCTGCAGTATCAACATTCCCTATGCCCAGATCCATCAGCATTTTGTAGAGCGTGCCACGGAAATTTTCGAAATCATCAATAATCAGCGCGTGCATCTTGTAATAGCCAAGATCAGCCATGCCTTTACCTCCAGAAAGAAATCACAGTAAGGATAGCTCAGGATTATGTGAGTGCTAGGGTTATTATTGCTGGTTTATTGAGTGGGAATACTCAGTTCGCATCGACAGGAGGATTGCGGCGGCGAGATTGGAACAATTGGTTGCCGCCTTGCATTTTGGCACTGTGTTTGGCCTCAGCCAGTAACTGCGACACTTGATGATGGGTTTTGCATAGGTTCACATCAGGAGTGACACAACCTATTGCCAAGGTTAATGCTCCAAATTTTTGCCGCTGCCCCTGACGATCAAAACTCCAGTATTCTGGCGAATTGCCAGGCAGGAATTGGTGACTGACACTTTTGAACTTGTGCAATATTTGCTCGCAGCGCTCTTGCCAATCGGTACTACAAAAAACCAGGATAAAATCATCGCCACCTACATGGCCAACAAAATCACATCGCTCGTCTATGCTCTCACTTAAAATTTTTCCCAATTGCAGTATCACTTCATCACCTGCACTGTAACCAAATGCATCATTGAAAGGTTTGAAGTGATTAATATCGCAATAGGCCACGACAAATTCTTTTTGGGTCAGTAACAAATGATCAACGCACTCATACAGGGGAACATTTCCGGGTAACTGGGTCAATGGATTACTGTGTCGTGCTGCACGTAATTTTTCTTCGGTAATTGCACGCAACAGATCACGTACTTTACCCACACCACGATAAGACTGCTGCTCGCACACAATAAAATCTACACTGAGATTTTGCTGTGGATCCTCACTGATAATTTGCCCTACTGCTTTAAGTTCGGTATTGATATCAACAATAATTGATAGTGGACTAATGAAATCTTTTATTGGCTTTTCGGCATGCAATTCATGCGCAAAGCGGCGCGAAAAAATATTTAATAATTCTGCGCGACTCACCATTCCCAGCGGTGTTTCACCGTCAACAACTGGAACACAACTCAAGCGAACATCTGCACGAAACATTTTCACCACGTTTTCGGCGGATTCGGTTGAACGAATACTCACAGAATCCGTAACAATTTCACTTACCGTGCGGGTAAAGTGATCTTGATAGCGAGGTCTGGATATACCGGCCAGCTGCGTTATTTTTTCAGGCAGGACTGTAGAGGGATTTGCATGGGGATGGGCAATAAAATATCCCTGCGCGTACTCAACCCCCATTGCCATCAGGGTATTAAATTCCGCTGCCGTCTCAATTCCTTCTGCAATTGCTTTATGGCCGATACGATGGGCAATATCCAGCATGGCACGCACGAATTCGCGTTTTACAGGATCTTTATCTATGCCACTAATAAAATGCCGGTCAATCTTGACATAATCAGGGCACAACTCACTCCATACACGCAAGCCTGCATAGCCCGCACCCAAATCATCCAGCGCAACAGCAAATCCCTGACGCTGGAAGTGATCTGACGCTGCCCTTAACAAATCGAGCTCATCCAGTGGCTGACTCTCCGTCAATTCAAACACCACGCGCTCAGCATCCAGCCCGACACGCTGCAAAATTTCGCGGGTAACTCCATCGCGATATTGACTATCAGTAAAACTGATAGGGCTCATATTCAGAAATAATTTTCCAGGCAGCTCCAACTCGGCAAAACGCTCGCAGGACACCTCGCGGCAGGCAAATTCCAAACTGGCTAACAAGCGCGACTCGCGTGCGATGGAAAACAGCAAATCCGGTCTATGGAGCGGGCTATCTTGCGGACCGCGAATTAACGCTTCATAACCAATAATTCGGGGATTCTCTAGCGCTATAATGGGTTGAAATACTGGCGTAAGCAGCTTGAACTCAATCAAGCGCCTTAACTCTTGCTGCAGGGTGATGGGATTAAGGACGGGACTCTGCAAGGACATAGATAGACAACTTATAACGGATGAGAATCGATTTTTTAAATATTCCTTCAGAAATATGACACTTTTATGAATTTCTTAATTTGTTGTCATAAACATTTGCAGAGTACAATGCACACATCATTACTTCCTGATAAATGTGCCACTAACCAGTCAGCATTATGCAAAAAAACAATTCCGATACTATTTACGCCAATCCACTGGCAGACGTTAGCCGCTTTGCATTTGACCAACGCGTTGTCGATGTTTTCCCTGACATGATCAAACGTTCGGTTCCAGGTTACGCCACGATTATTAATATGATTGGCAACCTGGCAGAGCGTTACGTTCAGGCCAATAGTCAATGTTATGACTTGGGCTGCTCACTTGGTGCAGCCACTCTGGCAATGCGTCATCGTATTCAGGCCGCTAATTGCAAAATCATCGGGGTCGATAACTCAGCGGCAATGATTGCCCGCTGCGCACAAGTAATCGCAGCAGACAGCGGTGAAATTCCAGTGGAATTGATGGAAGCGCAAATTCAGGATGTGAATATCCATAATGCGTCTATGGCAGTGTTAAATTTCACTTTGCAGTTTATTGCAATCGAAGAACGGTTAGAAATGTTGCGCCGTATTTGCGCAGGGTTAAATCCTGGCGGAGTGTTAATCATCTCTGAAAAAGTCGTATTTGATGATGAGCCACATCAGCAACTAATGACTGAGTTACACCACAACTTTAAGCGCGCCAATGGCTACAGCGATTTGGAAATTGCGCAAAAGCGTGCAGCAATCGAAAATTATCTGGTTCCTGAAACACTCGACTCACATCGCCAACGATTGCGCCTTGCAGGATTCCACAGCGTCGATGTCTGGTTTCAATGTTTTAATTTTGCCTCTTTGATTGCCATCAAATAGTTAACCAATACTGTTACAGAAGAAAAGCCGTGACCTCTATTCATTACGACACTTTATTACTCGCGTTAAAAGATTCTCCTCTTGCTGCATGGGCAGACAAACTTCCCGAACAAATCGCTGCTGGGTTGTGTGAAAAACGTTACGGCGATCTGGCTGGCTGGAAAGCCTCACTAGCAAAACTCCCTAGTGTCGTTGCCAGTCAGATTGAATTATCACAACGCGTACAAATTGGCTCTCGTAGCGATTGTGATGAAGCGACACGCGATGACATTCGTACAGCATTGCAGGAACTCATTCCGTGGCGCAAAGGCCCTTATTTCATCCATGACATCCACATCGATACCGAATGGCGCTCTGATTGGAAATGGGATCGGGTTCTTCCTCACCTCGCACCATTAAAAGATCGGCTAATTCTTGATGTAGGCTGTGGCAATGGTTATCACTGCTGGCGCATGTTAGGCGAAGGTGCAAAACGCGTAATTGGTATTGACCCGTCGCCACGCTTTATTGTGCAATTTCACATGGTAAAACATTTTGCCGGTGCTAATTATCCTGTAGATGTTTTGCCGCTTGGTATCGAAGATTTACCAGAAAAATTGCAAGCGTTTGATACGGTTTTTTCAATGGGCGTTTTTTATCATCGCCGCTCGCCAATGGATCATTTGCTGGAATTAAAAAATACCCTGCGCCCCGGCGGACAACTTGTACTAGAGACATTAGTTATTGAGGGCGAACTAGGGGATGTATTAGTACCCGAGGGGCGCTATGGCATGATGAATAATGTGTGGTTTTTACCAAGCTGCGCAACCATGCTGTCATGGCTGCGCAAGATGGGCTTTAGTAATCCACGCGTAGTCGATGTCTGTCCAACCACCACAGAAGAACAACGCTCCACAGAATGGATGCGTTTTCATTCTCTACCTGAATTTTTACACCCTGATAATCCTGCTTTGACGGCTGAAGGGCACCCTGCTCCCATTCGTGCCGTTTTCGTGGCAGAAGCTTGAAACGCTCTTGCAGTAAAAAATAAAGGACGCATATGCGTCCTTTATTTTTGAAGATTCAAGCGGAATAGCGCTTTGCAATCAATTGTCATCCAGTAGATTTAGCGGTGAATCCAAACCGAATTCAACATGAACTTGGGTGCACCAACGGTTCAAACGATCCGCCGTCAAATTTTCTTGCTGATCTTCATCCAATGCCAAACCAACAAAATGGCCTGCACCGGGAATTTCTGCTTTTGATGCTTCAAACTCGTAACCATCCGTTGGCCAATGCCCCACTATTTCAGGGCCGGACTGGATAATCACATCATGCAGCATTCCCATCGCATCAAGGAAATAATCACCGTATCCAAATTGGTCGCCCAAGCCAAATAACGCAACTTGTTTACCCGAAAAATCTACCGCAGCAATATCATCCCAAAATTCTTCCCAATCCGATTGAATCTGGCCAAAATCCCATGTGGGAATTCCCAAAATAATTTTGTCGTAATTGGCAAAATCCAATTGTGTGGCATCACTGATATCGCGAACGTCAACAACATCAACACCAAAACGATTTTGGATACGATAAGCAACGCGCTCGGTATTACCTTCGTCACTACCAAAAAACAGACCTATCTGTGCCACGATAACCTCGGGAAGCAGGAATAAACAGGAGATAGCAGGATCGCTAAAAACGGCGCGGATTTTCCCAAGAATGCTTTATACAAGCAAGCCCGATATGGGGACTAATCCGGAAATTAGATCCAATCCATCATCCGCCAATAAAAAACCCCGCTAAGCGGGGTTTTTAGCCAAAAAAGAAGTAACACTGATTAACTATGACGATTGGGTTTCTTTGCGCTCCGATTTAAGTTCTTTTTTACGCTCCATACGTTTGGTCTTGAGCTCAGCCATTTTTGCCTTTTGCTCATCTGTCAGTATGGCGAAAAACGCTTGCCGTGCCTTCAAGCCTGCCAACACTTGTTCAGCTTGCAATTTGCCCAAGGTATCAGCCAACACCGCCAACTCAGCGTCATTCGCTCCGGATTCAACAGCCGTTGTCAATGCCGCGCGCGCTCCAGACAACTTGGCATGAAGCGCTTCGCGTTCTGCTTTATTGGTGTCACGCTGGCTTGCAAGTGTTGCTTTTTGTTCATCGGTCAAATCCAAAGCGTGCCTCAGGTGACGAAGCTCACGCTCACCCATACCATCATGCCCACCCCACTGGCCGATATGATGCTTAACATCGCAGTGCTTTCCTGAACTTCCCGCCATAGCCGGCATTACACTGGCAGCACTTAACAAGACGACTCCAACAGACAATAACGTGATCGATTTCATAACAATATTCCTCTGGCAATGTGATCAGGCTGGTTCAGCTCTCATGCCCGGCAGCCTGTATCCGAGCCTGTGAATCCATTATGGTCAGGATAATGTTAAGATTGGTTAATGAATTCCAAAGAATCATGACTCTCAACAAGGGCTGGTGCACACTCAGCGCCTTCCAACAGGGGATTAGATACGACCATGCTTAAAGTTCTGCTCATCGACGACGACAAAGAACTCAGTCAATTATTGACCGAATACCTCCAAACCGAAGGTTTCTCTGTAGATACCGCTTTTGATGGACAAACGGCTCTTGATCTTGCTTTGAAGCATCCCTACTCCGTCATAGTGCTTGATGTGATGTTGCCCGTGCGCAATGGTTTTGATGTGTTGAAAAATTTGCGCCAGCACAATCAAACACCAGTAATCATGCTCACCGCTAAAGGCGATACTGTTGACCGTGTTATCGGGCTGGAAATTGGTGCCGATGACTATTTATCCAAACCCTGTGACCCTCGCGAGCTGGTTGCGCGCATCCGCGCTATCTTGCGTCGCGCCAATCAAAAAGAAGCATCGCCCAGCAGCGTTGAGCGACTCACCTCCGGAAAATTGTCACTGCATTTGGGAACACGTACGACAACCTGGGAAAATCAGGAAGTCGCCCTTACCGGAACTGAATTTAGCGTACTGGAAATACTGGTGCGCCGCGCAGGACAGGTCATCAGCAAAGATGACATGACCGAGCAAGCACTTAACCGCAAACTGACCCCCTACGATCGCAGTATCGATGTGCATGTGAGCAACATCCGCAAAAAAATTACTGCTGCAGGCTCATCAAAGGATCTGATCATCAATGTACGCGGTGCCGGGTACATGCTAACGATGAACGATGATGATCCTGTAAATTGATGACACGTCTTTATCTAAAAATATTTCTTACATTTTGGTTGATTACGGTGGCGATTATTATCGGCACCAATATTGTTGTGCATTGGTTTGACATGACGCCTGACGGCAATCTGCAACACAGCAGCATGACCAATGATGATGACCCCGCAAAACGTTTACTCTTCCAAATGGTAGGTAATGCGGTTAACCGCAACACACAACAGTTGATTCAGGACTTGCGTGCAATGCCTGCCTGGTCAACCCGATTTGTGTACGTCGTCGATAAGGAAAATCGCGATCTGCTTGATCGCCCACTGCCGCCAGGAGTCATGTTCCTGGCTCCACGCCTCACCTTTAAACACCCATTCGATAAGGTACAGGATCGCAACCGTAAATTATTCGGGCGCTACATAACATTAAGTGATGGCAATAGCGTGAAGCTAATTACCATTTCAGCCGGGCGTGATGAAGGTCAGGATCGGGATATTATTTGGGAACTTTTCCTCGATAATATTTGGCCGTTATTACTGGTATCAATATTGGTCAGTGGATCTGCCTGTTTTTTTCTTGCACGTCATTTCACCCGCAGCATCAACACACTCCAAAAAGCTACCCAGCAAATTGCGCGTGGCGATTTAAGTGTGCGCATTAGCGAGCAATTCCGTGGGCGCAACGATGAAATTGCGGCACTTGGTCGCGACTTTGACCACATGACCGAGCGGCTGGAAAAATCCATGCAAGAACAGAAACGTCTAATCAAAGATGTCTCCCATGAGCTGCGCACCCCTCTGGCACGGTTGCAAATCGCACTCGCATTGGCGCGTCAGCGCAGCAATGGGGTTGTGGATAATGAGTTAGCGCGCATCAAACAAGCGGCAGATTATCTCAATGACATTATCACCGAAATTTTGACATTACCTGTTCAAGGGCAAGATAGCTGGGTGCTGGATGACGCTGTGGATTTGGTCAGCATGCTGCAAACCCTGATGGATAACTACCAACAGGATGCCTACGATAAAAACATCAATATCCGTTTCAAATCACCTTTGGAAGAAGCGCTGGTCTCAACCCATGGGAACATGTTGGTGGGCGTGTTCGAGAACACCCTGCGTAACGCAATACTCTACACCCCCCACAATTCCGAAATTTGTATCCAACTGGATAAAACCGGTGATGGAGAACACTATCGTATAGACATCATGGATCAGGGGCCTGGCGTACCTGAAGATGCCCTTGACGATATATTCCAACCTTTCTTCCGTACTGATCAGGCTCGCACACGCGAGAGTGGTGGTTACGGCTTGGGGCTTGCCATTGCCCATCGCAGTGTATCTTTGCACAAAGGACGTATCTGGGCAGAAAACCGCCCCACTGGCGGTCTCTGTCTATGCATACTGTTGCCGACAAACTTTTGACTGGCGGCAAAATGTTTCCGCTTTACACCTATCGACTCGCTAGTTTCCTGACGACAACCTCCCCAGTCAACATCAACTTAATCCAGTAAGTAATTGATTTTAATAGCTATTAAAATATAAAAATCGACTGGCACGAATTTCGCTAAACACCTTTCACTGACGCCTAATTATTCAAAAACGGCAATTAGGCGACGAATAACCTTTAACGTGACAGGTAAAGAATATGCGAGACATGACTCTGGTGACTAATTCCCATCAGGTAAATGGCGCAGCCAACATTCCTCTCATCCCCCTGACACCTGAACAGGAGCTCAGCACGCGGGTTCGCCTGTCACAGGCGTTACAAATGAGCCTGGACACCGGGGAAATTCTCAATCTGTTTTATAAACACATCCAACCCCTGGTCAACGTATCGGGCCTGGTTTTCAAATTCAGTGACGATATCAATGTCTTGAAAGTGGGCCGTGAATGCCTGCACCACTGCGATTATCGCTTGACCACAGATGAAGGCTATTTGGGTGAGATCATTTTCAGCCGCAGTAAGCGCTTCGTTGAAGCAGAATTAATCACGCTGGAGTTTTTATTGAGTTCGCTAATTTATCCTCTGCGTAATTCAATCCGCTATCAATCTGCCATGCGCCTTGCGCTGCTTGACCCTCTTACTATGCTGGGCAATCGCGCCGCCCTGGATACAGCCTTACGCCGCGAGTTGCAAATGGCAGAGCGCCACCACACTTCATTATCCCTGTTAATCATCGATGTTGATTTTTTCAAGAAAATTAACGATGAATACGGACATAACCGTGGTGACATGGTGTTGCGTGAAATAGCTAAAAATATCCAATCCGTGTGCCGTGGCAGTGATATCACCTTCCGCTATGGCGGCGAGGAGTTCGTGGTTGTACTTGGAAAAACAGATTCCGAAGGAGCCAAAATTATCGCCGAACGTATTCGCCAGCAAATTGCTGAAACCGCTATTTCACACAATGGTAAAATTTTTAATATGACCATCAGCATTGGCATAGCTACTTACCAAGGCTCCACCAAGGAGCACATCAATGACTTTTTTGAACGTGCTGATAATGCATTGTATATGGCAAAAAAATTTGGCAGAAACTGTGTTGTCAGTGCAGACGCAATTGCCGAGGCAAACTCGTAGTTCACAATTCAACAATAATAATAGAAGCAACAAAATACCAGCAATAAAAAAACCACGCACGCGTGGTTTTTTTGGTAAACGAAATTAACCAATTCAATTAAGAAGTTAACAATCCTGATTAGCTATAAGTATCCGCTTTATTTTTCAAAACTAATATCTTGCAAGCGCAGCTCTGCAGAGGTTTTTTGTTCAGGTTTTATCTGGATATACACATCGAAGAAACCTGTAGACTCTTTTAATGCAATCCCTGTACGACCATAGGTTTTCAACTCCTGAGAGGTCAGTACGCCTTGCGCTAATACATCACCTTGTGCATCTCCACGACGAACTTCAACTAACCACTTGGTTGGCTCTTTGAAAAATAACGCTCCAATTTTTAAAGACTTCACTGACGACAAATCATATCGGCCTATCGCAAAGCCAGCCCAATTATCATCCGCATTAAATTTAATCGTCTTGATTTCCCTGAACGTATCTTGCGCTACACCTTTGGATGCCAAGTCCGGATTAAATACACTATCAAAATCAAAACGATAAGGGACTAACTTGAACTCTTGAACCGTTTTGATCGGCGGCATGCCATTCGCACCTTTATCGGTATAACTGGCTGAAAACTTATATGCCTCCCCGAGACTAACGTAAGGAGAGTTACCTGTTAAGGCCGTTACGCTTTTACGATGGGAATCAAGCGCTACTACACCAGACAAAGGCAAGGCTTCAGGCGAGTTATCCTCGGCTAACGACAAAACATACGTGGCCAGTGCAGTGCGATCTGCCTCACTCAAACCAGAGAAGCCTGGCATATTCATCTCACCCCAAACGCCGGCACCACCGTTAGCCAGTTTATTAACCAGGTACTTAATTGCATTGGGGTCATTTTGATATTTGCGGGCAACATCGCGAAATGCCGGACCAACCAATTTTTCATCTACTTTATGGCAACCAAGGCAATTATTGGCATCAATCAATGCTTTCGCTTGTTGGATGACATCAACAACCTGATGTCCCTGACCTTTTTCACCAACCGGTGAAATATACTCAAATGTAATTAACGGATTAGCGTTGGCAATTTCAGCAACGGCACCATCCTCTTTATCGTGAACAGTGAAGGTGTAATCCAACTTGTTCGTATCAGCCCAATAAAATGATTGATTTTGGTTTAATGAAAATTCAATCTGCGATGGTTCATTACCAATTTCAAGCTGGGTGCTTGTTGATGATACGGCACCGTGCACATCGGTAACGGTTAACGCTAAATTGTATTTCCCGGCTTTATCGAATGATAAGTTTACATCAAGAGCATCGCCTAACTGCCGCTCGGGACAACTATTATCTGCACACGCCAATACCCATTTATAAACCATCTTGTCGCTGTCGAGATCGATAGACTTTTTGGCTGACGCCTGGATAGCAGCAGGAATTCCCGCCTGGGTTTTATTAACTGTGATTTCTGCAACAGGCGGACGGTTACCTGCACCTACATATTCAATACGGGCAAGACGAGCGTCCGGATTTCCAGTGAACCACGACATACCGTATTCAAGTACATACAAGGTACCATCAGGAGAGAAGCGCGCATCAATCGGTAATGCATAATTAATCTGCGGAGCAAAAGGTTCGATCTTGTGAATGCGGCCTTGCTCATCAAAACTTACGGCTTTTACCCAGGCTCGCATAAAATCAACAATAAATAATTTTTCGTTGTAATACGCCGGATAGCGATTCACTGACTCTGGATACTCATTCGCACGATAAACGTCAGCCACCAACGCCGTGCGTCCACCAGTACCTAACTCAGGGAAAACATCCGAAATACCATAGGGATAAGCAATAAATGCAGGTTGTGCAGGTGGCAATTGTTTTGCCCCGGTATTATTCGGTGAGTAATTAACAGGAGCATTTACATCAACAAACTCGCCTGATTTTTTATTGACGTAATCGTATTGTTTGTAAGGGCGATTTTGGCCAATCACTAACGGCCAACCGAAATTTCCTGGCGCTGTTACACGGTTAACTTCATCGTAACCACGCGAACCTTTTTCTTCAGAATCGTTGCTTGCATCAGGCCCGACGTCACCATAAAACAATGTGCTGGTTTTTTTATCGTAAGTAATGCTGTAGGGATTGCGCGCGCCCATTACGTAAATTTCCGGACGACCTTGGGCTGCATCGCTGAACAGGTTGCCCTCCGGAATATCGTATCCGCCTTCTGCTTTCGGCTTGATGCGCAATACTTTACCGCGCAGATCCTGAGTGTTGCCGGGTCCGCGCATACCATCATTTTTCTTCATGCCGGGGCGAAGATCTACAGGGGCGTAACCATCTTGATCATGCGGGTTGGTGTTATCACCCGTTGAGAAAAACAATTCGCCATTTTGGCCAAATTGTAAATCGCCACCGGTATGACAGCAGTTATTGTCGATCGGATATTCCAGAATTAATTGTTCTGTCTCTGCATCTACTTGATTGTTCCGCCACAAAAAACGAGACAATCGCTGATGTACATTTCCTGCTGCATCTTTCGTGGTGAACGCAGCATAAATCGCCTGGGTTGTGGCGAACTCGGGATCTACCGCAACACCAACCAGACCCCACTCCTGAAATTTATCATATGCAGTCAACAATTTACCGGCATCACTTAGTTGATTGGTTTTGTATTCAATGCGCTGGAATTTCCCTGGGCGTAGCGCAATAAGGGCATCGCCATTAGGAAAAAACGCCAGCTTTACTGGCTCATCCAAATTTTCAACCAAGGTTTTTTTAATGAAACGATTGTTTTCAGGGCGCGATTTGGCGTAATCCAAACGCGGTGTAAAACCAGGACGATGATTGAGGCCAACCGCATAGGTGATACCACCCAACAAATGTTTCAGGAAATCGGGATTGGAATAAACCTCAGCCGAATGCCCCATACCGGTATAAAACGCACGACCGCCATCGTATTCGTGATACCAAGAGATAGGATGATCGTGATCATGCTCACCACCAACATAGGTAGATTCATCAACCTTGGCTACAACGTTGATAAATTCATACATGTCACGATAGTTGTACCATTCATCTGCCATAGAAAATTCATCTGGCATTTTTTCAGTTGAAGGGTGTTTTTTATCGGTGAAATTGACCGTTGCCATTTGCACATTGCTTGGCTCATTCGGATGATTTTTAAAGACAGCCCCAACCAGATTGCGATACCAAAACCAATCACCCTCCCACTCCGTATCTGCTGCCGCATGTATACCAACAAAACCTCCACCGGCTTGAATGTATCGCTCCATTGCCAGTTCTTGATTTTCATCAAGGATATTAAGCGTTGTGTTTAAAAAGATAATCGCATTGAACTGACTAAGCTCAGCGTCGGTAAATAAACCGGAATCCTCGCTTGCAACAACGGTAAATTGGTTTTCAGCTGCCAGCTTCTTCAGAGCCTCAATACCTGCCGGGATAGAATCATGGCGCCAGCCTGCTGTTTTACTGAACACCAGTATTTTTGCTCCCACAACGGTTTCTTGCGTGGGTTGTTCCTGCTTTGCGGTACTCGCGGGTGGTTCTGTTTTTCCACAAGCTGCCAAGCCAAAAATGACTGCTACCGCTCCCACAAACTGGAGAATCGATATCAAGACAGACGAAACGGTATTACTCTGATGAGCTCTGTTCATTGCCAACCCTTTATGCGCTGTTTGTTTTATGTGTAGTGTTTGATGGTTTATTTGGTTTTTATAGTAGTTTTACGATAACAATGCAGTGATGCTACAACCTGTACATGCGTTACAGCATAGTTTTAAATTCAGCTCCCTGAAAATAAAAATGCCGCTGATTTTATCAGCGGCATTTTGACCCAGCTTGTAAGTTTACGAATATAAACGCTTCTTTGCGCAGACCTGATTGCTAGGTGTTGGACTTTTCCAGCCAGCGTTGGAGCCGCGCATCCAAGTCATCGTAACGGATCGGCTTGCTGATATGATCATCCATTCCCGCCGACAAATAGACATCTTGATCCGCTTCAGACTGAGCTGAGGTTACTGCAATAATAGGCAGATGGCGCAAACTGTGTGTCATCCGCTCGTAGTTACGGATTTTCTCTGTAGCAACAATACTGTCCTGCTCTTTCATGTCGTAATCCATCAACACCAAATCAAAGCGTTCTTTTTCAACAATTTCTACCGCTTCCAAACCATTTTGCGCTACCTGCACATAACAGCCGAGCTTTTTGAGCATAGCGCTAATTACCATTTGATCGACGCGATGATCTTCTACCAATAAAACCCGGGGCATCACCAACATTCCAACCGTGTCTTTATCGCTTGTTTTGCGTTGCTCGTCTTCGCTATTCAGGTTTAATAATTTTTGCACTGCAATATCAAGCAAACGACGACGCATGATAGGTTTTTCAATAATGCTGACTTGCGGATACGTACGCAGATGCAATTTCATTTCCGGACTATCGCTCTGCAAAATACTCATCGCAATAATTTGTTTTACATCCGCAACATCAGGGTGAGCCACAATTTCACGGGACAGCGCCAAACCATTCATATTATTCAGCTTGGTAAAAATGAGCACCATATCAAACGGAGCTGAATTAGCTCGCTGCTCACGTAACTTGGCAATGGCTTGCTCTTGCCCCGCCACGATTGTCGTTGTCATGCCCCACGCATTAATTTCGTCTGCCAGTGCATTGGCGTTACTATCCGGCAAATCCACTAATAGTGCGCGCTTTCCACGCAATTTTTGTTCAGAGCCAAATCGACGTTCTTCATGGGAAATGACTTGCAAAGCGACATTGATAAAAATCCGGTTGCCGCGATTTTTATTTTCGCGCAGGTGAATACTGCCACCCATGCATTCAGCCAAACCTTTACAAATAGATAAACCAATACCTGTCTGTTTGCTCTCATAGGCTTCCGGGTCATTTTCACCTGCGACATTTTTCTCGCTGTCACTGATTATGACTTGTAACTCACCAAAGTCATCCTGCTCCTGATGAAAACGAGCCTCAATATAAACATGATCTATTCGGCTGGCTTTCAGTGTATGGTTGAGCAGTGTTGCCAGAATTTGGTTCAAGCGCGTGACATCACCCTTCACCCGCAATGGCATATTAGGGTCAAAGTTGTAATACAGCTCTATGCCTTGCTGGTGTGCATCGAGCGTAAAATCCTGAACAAATTTTTCCAAAACCCTGCGCAAATCAAATTCAACTTCATCGAGCACCAGGGTCTTCGTAGTAATTTTGGAAAAATCGACGACGTTATTAACCAGATCGATTTGCCTACCAGCGGCTTTGTTGGCGGTAGTTAATAATTCGCGATGATGCTCTGATAATTGACTGTCATCTATCAATGACAAGGTGCTCATTACATCGCTAATAGATGAACGAATTTCCTGCCCGAGGTTAACCAGAAATTCATTTTTTAATTCAATTTGGGCTTGCGAGCTACGCTTCTCATTTTCCAACCCTTGAGCGCGCTCACGCAGCGAATAGTGCGCCTCCAAGCGTTCCCAATACGCCAGTGATGTCACTTTGCCCTGGTGGCTGAGCATCACGTAAAACACCAGCATAATGCTGCCGTAAAGGGCTCCTTCTGCAGTGCCTAACAAAATTGCGGTAATAGCAGCAGGAATTTGCCCTATCGCCAAATACAAACTAAGAAAATGCCTGTATGGCGCAAATACGTTGGCAACACTGGAATAAAACACTACTGAGTACAGCCACATCACCAGCGTTTCATCACGCATTCCTTGTACCCAAGTGAGCGTCACCAGAATCACACTCCACCAGGCAGCACCAAGGCAAGATGCAAAGAAGTATTGGTTACGCCAGCGCGCTGGTGCACGCGCATAGAGAGTGTCAAAACGGAAGAGATAGTAACTGCGCCCGAGTGTTACCAGCAGCAGGCCGGTCACCAGAACAATGGCAAGGTTGTGTTCTTTTTCCTGAAAATCACCAAAAGCCAAACACAGTACAAAGACGATGAAATTCAGTATCAATCCGCGTCGGCTGTACTTGGCCACGCGCGCATCTGTTTCGCGCATAATGGCACGGTCTTTTTGTACCTTGGTGGCGGGAACAAAAAAATGAAACATAGAGTATCCAGTTGTAGTTGCCGGGTGATTAACTGAAAAATAAATGTCAGCGATTTAACCGAGCATGTGGACAAATACTTCTTTGATAACGAAAACCATAATCGCAAACCCAAGCACACCAAACAGCACGAACGTGCCAAACTTGCCAGCTTTGGATTTTTTAGCGAGATCCCACACAATAAAAAACATAAACACTACCAGGCCACCAACACAAATATACATGGCCCAAGTTTCGAATTGTTCGAATGTCATGCGCAAAAAACCTGAAAAGATAAAGTTGATGAGTAACTACAGGGGCGGCATTGTAGCGAAAATTGCCGGTAAAAGCCGACTTCTTATCAGCTTTACAAATGCCCAATCAATTCAGGCACCGCCTCAAATAAATCTGCGACCAACCCGTAGTCTGCCACCTGAAAAATAGCGGCATCCGGGTCGTTATTAATTGCCACGACTACCTTGGCATCACGCATACCCGCCAGGTGCTGAACTGCGCCCGACAAACCCACTGCGATATACAACTCCGGGGCAACCGCCTTACCCGTCTGGCCAACCTGCATGTCATTTGTAGCAAAACCAGCATCGACGGCCGCGCGGGATGCACCAACCGCTGCACTTAACTTATCCGCTAATCGATACAGTAATTGAAAATTCTCACGGCTTTGCATCCCTCTCCCACCAGAGACTACAACCCGTGCCGATGTGAGCTCTGGCCGTTCAGAAGCCACCCGCTCCTGCTGGACAACACGGCTATGCTCCTGAGTGGCCGGAGGTGTGAGCCTTGTTATGGGTGCGGGAATCGATGAGCTTCTCTGCGTGATTGCAGCAAACGCAGTACCGCGAATGCTCAGTAACTGGATTGGCTGCAGGTTTGCAACACGCTCAACTACCCGACCGGCGTAACAAGCACGAGCAAAGACATTGTGTGCTTCTATGGCGATGACATCGGTCACGGGCTGGCTATCAACAAGAGCGGCCACACCCGGCAACAGATTTTTACCGAATGTCGTTGCACCGATCAGCACGTAAGAATAACCATCAACAAACGCTGCCAGCCAAGGTACAAAAACCTCTGCTAGCTGGAATTCACAGCGTTCGTCATCCACTACCAGAACTTGCCGGACTCCCGGAATTGCCGCGGCAATATCAACAGCCGATCCACATTTCCATCCTGCCAGCAACAAGTCCACGTTCAATGCGCCAAATTCCCGCAGGCGGGCAATAGCGCCCATCACTCTCCAATTGATATCGCAAAACTCTGTACCATCAAGCTCAATAACAACCAATGCTGCGCGTGATTCATGTGTTGCACTCATATCACCCTGGCCTCCTGCCGCAGTTTTTCCACTAACTCCGCCACACTACCCACTTTAATGCCGGGCTTACGTTCAGCTGGAGCCTGATAACCCAATACTTGCAAACGGGGTTCAACATCCACGGCCAATTCAGCGATGGGAATAATAGCAAGCGGTTTCTGGCGCGCCTTCATAATATTCGGCATAGTGGGATAACGCGGCTCATTAAGGCGCAAGTCTGTTGTAACGACGGCAGGCAAACAGAGCGCAAGGGTTTGCAGGCCGGCATCCAATTCTCGCGTCACCCATATTTCATTGCCTTTTAGCTCGATTTGCGAGGCAAATGTCGCCAGAGGATACTTGCATAAGGCTGCCAGCATCTGGCCAATCTGGTTGTGGTCGCCATCAATAGATTGCTTACCCAACAGCACTAACCCCGGATTTTCTTGCTTGACGACATCAGCCAACACCTTGGCTTTACCCAATGGCTCCAGAGGTATATCCGACAAAATATGGATAGCGCGATCCGCTCCTAATGCCAGGGCACTCCGTAACTGTTCCTGCACGACTGAAGCACCGATACTGACAACCACTACCTCATTGGCGATGCCACGCTCTTTAAGGCGGATGGCCTCCTCGACTGCAATTTCGCAAAATGGATTCAACACCATTTTGGTATTGGCAACATTTACACCGTTTCCATCTGCGAAGGGACGCACCTGAGTATTTGCATCCGGTACGCGCTTAATAGCTACTAAAATTTTCAAGACGCTTTCCTTGTGTATGAAAGAAAATCAAAATATAGCAAATAACCTTGCATAATTTGAGGTTATTTACGGAAGTAACTGTGGGTGCAACTGCAATAGCACAGGAAACAACCAACCCGGACTAAAAACAGCTTATGTACGTTATATCGCCCATTGCGTACACTGCCGCCCTAATTCTACTGACGGATTCAACGGATTCTTTATGCGCTTGATCAAACCACTCTCCATTATGTGTATTTGCCTGTTTCTTTCTGCTTGCGTCTCATCGCTGTTAATCGGCAACCAATTACAAAGCAAGCTTATGTGGTCATTCTTAAAACCATTGGTGGGGTTCGACCCGAATGAAGTCAACTTTTTTGAAGCCCCCATCATTAAGGACCGGATGACGGCATTATTGGGCGATAAGTATGAGCCCACCATGAAGTTGCTACGCACCGCCCAGGAAATCCAACAGGAAGGCGCCCTGTTTTATGTGGCATCCCGCTATGCACCACCGCAAGCAAAAGCCATTACCGACAAGGCAGCCATGGTCTGGAATGCAGACACCAACCAAATGGCGGTCATGCTGATTAAAGATGGCACTCCCGAAATATTCTCTGAACAAATCGAAGGGGCAAAAGAGAAACTTACTCCCGTGCTACCACAAGAACTACAACGTGCTTACGACAAAGCACAGGCGGCCAAAAAAGCCGTCGAAGAAAAACAAAAAGCATTGGAAAATGTTCAGGATATTATTAATAACCCTGTGGAAGCGGTAGCGGAGAAGGTCAATCAAAAAGTCGATGCCACCGTGAATGAAGCAACAGAAAATGCACAGAAAAAAGCGCAGAAACAACTCACCCCGTTACTGCCTGACGCGGATAAAAAGCAACGCGAACTTGAACAGGAACAACTTGAATTTGAAGAAGCACTAAAAAAAGAAGCGGAAGAACTGAAAAAATCCCCCTAAGCAATGTCGTTCAGAAATTGGCTCTCTCGCGCAAACGATTTTCCACCAATTGCAAATCGTTTGCGCTACACACCTCAATACTGTCAGACGCTGGCATCAAATAAGGAATAGTATGCGTGAGTGGAATTTTCTCCTCGCGCATAAAATCGTCAACTTTAAAGATATAAATTGCACCATTGGGCATGTAAAGCGATGGCAGGTCTTTCCTGCAATAATACGACGAATGCTCACCCGCTAAAGGATGCAAAAACTCTCCGCCGCCAACATAAGCTCTGACATACGCATTATTGATTTCATAAACACTAATAAGGCTGCGGCAAGTAGGGAAATCCTTAAACTCAGCCAAGGCTTCACGAATATGCCTTGCCGTGCGTAGCGGTGATGTGGGTTTTAATAAAATAATAATATCCTTCGCCGCCGGTTTAATACGGTGAATAAATTCTGCCACGACAGCATCCAGTGGTGATTCATCTTCTGCGAGATGCGGATCGCGCTTTAATCGCTCTGTATTATAGTAGTGGGCTACAGACAGAATCTGGTCATCATCGGACGATACATAAATTGCATCGACAACTTCTGAACCATGGGCAGCCTGAATACTGTATGCAATCAGGGGTTGCTCTAATACAGGCGCAATATTTTTTTGCCACAGGCTTTTAGACCAACCGCGCGCAGGAATAAGTGCGAATACCTTTGACATAAGCTACCCAACCTTTAATTGTGAATAATTAAACGGCTCATTTATCAAATAGCTAAAGAATAGGTATATAACAAACTATGATTCAAAGATCACGATACAGCAAAGAACAATAAGCGATCAAAAAATGTGGGGAAATAAAAAAACTGCAGATGTGCATATCATGCACATCTGGATAAAAATTCGCGTAAGGTTAATTACGCGAATTAATTGTTTTTGGATGTGAAAGGTAAACGATCAAGAATACCGTCCAAGAAATCGCCCGTAGAGTTGAGCGAGCGGACAATTGACTCCATCGCCTGGAACTGCGCCATCAGACGCGCTCTATAGGCATCGCTGCGGCGAGTCAAATCAGTTTCATCTTCTTTGACTCCCTTAATCTCTTTATTAATATTGTCTTCACGCTCTTTGATGACACCAGATGATTTGAGGTAGTCATTCACAATATTGGTCAAACCACCAGCAAAGCCGCGTGAAAATGTAATAGTGCCTCCAGTTGCGCCTGGTTGCACTGTCATGCTCAAGCCCTCTGCATCAGATCCCAATGCAGGTAGTAATACATTGCCATAACCAAACGCTGCTTGTCCGGCGACAGTGCCACCAACATCCGTACCCGATACGCCAGCACCGAGAGCAATCCCCAAATCCGCCATATCGCTCGATATCGCTGTAAATTCAATTTTACTGGAGCTGCCATAAGTATTGGATGTGAATACCAACTTTCCTGCCTCAACACTCACCGCCAGCGTTGATTTCACGGTTTTCAGGTTACTATCCAGATTGATCAAGCTTTGGATTTCAGCAGCCAACTCACCTTCCGTTGTATAGGTTTTTCCGGCAGGTAATGTAATCAAAGCAGTTTCGGTGCCGTCTAACTTCAACTTGAAGTTGTAATCCTTACCGGTGGTATCTAATGGAAACGCAACGCCTATTGCTGCGCCGGTCAGCTTACCTTTTGATGGTTGCTGGGTAATCACAACATCATAAGTACCGGGTTTACTTTTTGCTGTGTACTTGGAAACTTCAAGGTTCGTAACCGACGCTGAAACCTTGGGAACAAACAAATCACGCACCTTATCGAAATGGGTATCGATTGCTGCGCGAAAACCTGTATTTTCCTCATTTTCAATAATTTTCAGCGAGCCGTCCCTCTCAGTGCGAATACCCAAACTGGAAAGTGCGGTAAAACCATCGCTTAATCCAGGGATCGAACTGGAGAGAAAATTACGGATACCTTGCATCAGGTTTTTTGCTAGAGGATCAGTTTTCAAACTGCCGTAATCTTTCAGTTCCGCATCAAAACCAACCAGTTTCTCAACTTCTGTCTTAAACGTGTTGTATGCGGTTACAAAGTCACGGATGGTTTTTTCTGCAACCGATTTATCTTCATTAATTGAAATACTGATAGTTTCGGTCAACGAGGCACCGAATAAATCAAACTCCAAACCATCGATAACATCTTTGATTTGGTTGGATTCGCGGCTTACCAATAAGCCATTCACACGCACTTTTGCATCCAACCCTTCTTGTTGTTGGGTCAAATTACGCGTGGTTTCATTGAAATTAAAACTGGCAAGGCCAAGTGCACCGGGATCTTCTGTTGCGGTGATTTCGATTTCATTCTTGGCACCCGACTTGGATGTCAGGAGCAGCTTATAAGAACCACCATCACTCACGATGCTGGCAGAAACACCCATATTTGCTTTATTGATTGCATCGCGCAGACCAATCAATGAGTTGTTCCCATCATCGATAGTGATTGTCCCGCCGGCAGTTTTGCTAGAGTCAACTTCAAAATCGTTTAATCCTGCATTCCACTCCCCCAAACGGATGACCAAGGTTCCTTTACCAATAGGGTCAGTCATGGAGCTAAACGTACCGGAACTGAGTGATTGGGACTGAGCTGTTTGCTCGACTTTGATTTGATAGCCGCCTGCAGCCGCTTTCGCATCCAATTTGGTGATGCTCAGGAGGTTGGTATCAGGCACCGATAGCGATTTGGCGTTAAATGTATCGGAGCTACCCAAAGCGGCTGCCGCTGTTTCAAGTTTGGATAAAGAGCTACGCAGCAAGCCGTAATCAGATATCTGGGTTTCCAGTAAGGTTTTTTTGGAGGTCAGCCTGTTTGACTGCACCATATGGGCGGCTTCAGTTAACTGGTCAGCCAGCTTATTCGAGTCAATACCAGAGCCAGTCCCCAGCGCACTGATGATGCTGGAACCTGTCGCGCCATTATTGTTGGTTGTGCTCGATGTACTGCTCACCATAGGTACCTCCACGCCAAAAATTACCGCTTGCTATAAGTTAGCGGCAGCACACGGGTAAACTTTAGCCGGTTTTGCCGCTTTTTAAGGAAAGATTCTCCTTATATTCAACAGGAGCACAAACTACGCCAATTCCTGTATTTTTATGCGGAAAAACCCTTTAAATCAGCTTAATCGCCAGTATAAAGAGGCAAGGTAAAGAAAAATGTGGTTCCTTTACCCAAAGTAGAGCGGTAGTCAATTTTTCCGCCCATCCGCTCAATAATGACCTTGGTAATACTCAAGCCCAATCCGGTTCCATCGCGTCGCCGGGTGTTTGACGAATCAGCCTGGGCAAATTTCTTGAAAATATGTTGGCGGAAGTCATCTGCCATACCCTGCCCTTCATCAATGACCGATATTTTAATGTTGTCTCCTTCACTCACCAGCACCACCCTCACAACCCCATCCAGAAAAGAAAACTTCACCGCATTCGATATGAGGTTGGCCATGATTTGCAAGAAGCGGTCTGAATCGAGATTGGCGACTGCAGCCATGGCAGTTTCTGAAGGTGCATCCAACTGTAAGGTCACCCCATAACGTGCGCCATACCCAAAATTTTGCTCGATAGATTGTTGCAACAATGGATACACCCTGTGCGGCTTAAGGGTTAGTTGCACCTTACCGAATTCCAATTTTTCTATATCCAGAATGTCATTTACCAACCGGGATAATCTCTCCGCATTACTACTGGCAATTCCCAGTAAGTCATTTATATTTTTGGGAAGCTCGCCCATGCTGCCACTGGTGACAATACTTAACGCGCCTTTTATTGATGTTAAGGGCGTTCGTAATTCATGACTAACGGTAGAAATAAATTCACTTTTTAAGCGCTCTACTTTACGCCGCTCAGTCGCATCATGAATGATAAAGGTAAAAAATTTACGGTCATGGATTTCCACAGGGCTAACACTCATCTCGATAGCCACTTCTTTTCCACTACTACAGCGCCCGACGCTTTCACGCAATTCAGGTGCTACTGTTTGCGTACTATTGGATACAAATGCATCGCTTAACCCCGGAATTAAATCCACGATATGCAAACCGGGAAATTGCTCCAGAGGATAGTGAAGCAGTTTTGCTGCAGCCTGATTTGCTTTTTGAATAACACCATGTTCATCCACTACCAATATCGATTCGACCGCATTCTCCAAAATAGCAGCCAGCTCTTTAGTACGTTGCTCAACCAGATTGGTAATATGCTGTGTCCGGCCACTGATCAACAGCAAAAAACCACCCAACAAACTGCAAAACAACAAACCACCAGCCAATACGAACCAGGATTGCAAACTGACATGCTCATTTAAAAATTTTTCTGTCGGGTTAATTGCCAACAGCAGCACCCTACCACCAATAGCAATTTCTTTCTGATAGATAAGTTCTTGTGCGTAAGACGGCACATGTGATTCGCCTACACGATAAAATACATGCGGCGTATCAGGCTCCGTCACATCAACAATGTCGAGATGAAAGTCATCAGATGAGAACGGGATTACTGCGGCATTAATCAGATCACCAATACGCACAATCGCTGTTGCATAGCCCAAAATATGTTCTCTGCGCTCTACTGCTGTATGCAAGCGCTTGATCGTGTCATACACGGGGAAATACACAATCACACCTGGTGATCGTTGAGTATCGTTCAACAGCTGCACTGGTTGTGTCATCGCAAATGCGCCACTATCCCGTGCGCGGCTCACAGCAATTGCGCGAGTGGGATCAGATGCAACATTAAACCCCAAAATAGACGCATTTTCTAACCATGGTTCCACATAAGTAATAACAACATATTCTTCTTGTTCAGAAGCGACACTGAATGCGCCATTGGTATTTTTTTCATTAATATAAAAACTCGTTATACCTTCTGCATGCATTTCATTTTCAAAGGCAACACGTTCACTATGCATTATTCGCCGGTTCCATGAAAATCCGGACACGCCCTGCTTATCAACAAGCACATCATTGATAAATGCTGAAAACTCTTCACGGGTAACTTCTTCTGAGGCTGAAAATAATCCGCGCAATGTTGCTAGTGTATAAACAACATCCGACATACTGGATTGAACCGCATCATCAACTAAACGCGCTTGCTGCTGAAATTGATCAGCGAGTTTTTTTTGTTCGTTGTTACTCGACATAACAAACACAGCAACCACAATCAGACTGCTCACAACCAGCGGTACGCCTACGGTAAGACGACGCCCTCGCCAAAAATGCTGCGGCTCTGCAAACAACACACACATCAACGGTGTAGCGATCAATACACCAATTGTGTCGCCCGCCCACCAGGTCCACCAGCTATACAGGATTTGTTTGGCTTGGATGACATCATTAACCCACAATGCCAATACACCTACACTTGCACTTAAACCGGTAGCAACAGGACCTCCCAACGCAAAAAACGCAAAAATTTTCCGTTCATCGGTCAGGCTATCCGGGAACCCCACAAAGTGACGAATCAGCGCGCCTCCTGCAAGGCTTGCTAACACACTGCCACTGGCAATTTCAGCCGCGAGTAAAACAACCGGTGCGGACAGTTCAGAAGCATTACTGACAGAAATATTCAGCAACAAAGAGCCGAGGAAAACCCCAACCCCCATTGAGTATCCCCAGATCAGCACAGCACCTAACGCAATTCCCAATGGAAGAAACAATCCGGTGACAAAGCCAGGAGGAATGGCTAGAAGTAACGACAAGCGCCCGGCAATCACATACACCAACGCCAGTAAAAGAATACGCAACACCCACAGTGCTGCTGGCATACGCCTAATATTGATCATGCATTGCAATCCGGTTTTTCGCTTCCTTAAGACTAGCCGAGCTCTTTGAAACTGGCCGAAAAAAAGCATAAAAAAACCGCCGCAACATAATTGCGACGGTTTTTTAAGTGCCGGAAGGCGCTGTGTTTTCTGTGTATCGAAAACCTGACTTACCGGAGCAGCTGCAATACCTGCTCAGGGCGAGCATTGGCTTGCGCCAACATCGCTTGGGCTGCCTGTTGCAAGACTTGTGCACGGCTCAATGCAGCGGTTTCTGCCGCAAAATCCGCATCCACGATGCGCGAACGCGAGGCCGATGTCTTTTCAGACACGTTTGCCAGGTTGGACATAGTAAAGTCCAAGCGGTTATTGATTGCACCCAACTGCGAGCGAGCATCGTTAATGGTGGTCAACGCGTTATCGATAACACCCAACGCTTTTTGTGCACCTTCAACTGAATCAATACTGATAGACGCAATCGCAGTACCGAATGCACCGTCAGCCGTTACGTTGGACTCAAGCAAGCCGAGTGTTGCAGCAACCGCATTAGGTCCAAGTTTGATACTGATAGGTGAACCATTAGCACTGGTCAATTTAATGCCGCCTGCTACAGACTCTGTCGCAGCATTGATTGTCGCGGGCGCTGCAGTACCTGTTTGGATTTGCAGGTTTTCAGCATTCAGATCTACCAATCCATCGTTGGTGCCATCTACACCAAACGTGATTGCTGCAGTGTGCCCCTCTAATACGACGCGGGTTCCCAACAACGACGCGCTAACACCGGTCACGTCGGATTTCGCGTTAAAGGCGGCAACCACTTCTGAAATACTGGTTAAGCCGCTGATATTAATCGGCTCACCATTCATCAGGAGCGGCGACGTAATGGCTGTTAAATCGATACCACCAAAATCCAGTGTGGTCGTTGCAAATACTTCTGCGGTCACACCGGTATCTTGTTGTGAGGCATTAATCGCGTTGACTTTTCCTAACAAGCTATCGGTGTTTTTATTGGAGATAATCACACCATTGATTGACAAGTCGCCCACATTCCAGGGAGCAGCAGGTGTTGTAATTCCAATACCTTCTACTTGTCCCGGGTTGGTATTTTCACGGAAACCAAGTGCGTTCAGTTGCGCCAGCGTTCCGGTTGAACCACGGGTAATCGTAATTGGATCACCATACTCAGACTCAAGCACCAAACGACCTGCATAAGTACCATTGATATTACCGCCTGCCGAGTTTGCAGGCACACTACCATCAGTAATGGTGAAGCTCGCCACATTAATACCGGCAATACTGAGCTTACTGTTCTCACCTACTGCAGCATTTAATAATCCGCCGCTTTCAGTGTTGATCTTGTCTGCCAATTCTTTCAGGTTTTGAGTGTTGGAAACCTGAATAGTGGTTTGTGTTCCGTCGAGTTTGGTAATCGCAATTTCAAATACTTGCCCTTCCTCAAGCACACCGGTACCAGCACCTGTTGCTGTTGCCTGAGCGTAAGTTGAGGCATCAATACCCAACACATTTTTGTTAATCAAATTGATTAATTTATCCAGTGTTTGCGCAGGAACTACTGGTGGGCCAGCTAATGCATAGCCGTTAAAGCTCTCCAGTGATTTAGCGATAGATTGGCCATTGATCAAAATGTCGTTTTCATTGATCAACAGTGTTGAAAGGTCAATTTGACCGCCCAACATATCCACACCCACAAAGCCCATACCCAAGGTTTTTGCATCCATGGCGGGGATTTTCATGGTGATGGTTTGGCCTGCATCGGAACCGACTTGCAGATCCACTTTTCCAAGCGAACCATCCAATAATTTTTGGCCGTTGAAGGATGTTGAAGTCGCAATACGATCCAATTCCAAAATCAGCTGCTGTACTTCCGCATCCAGTGTTTTGCGGTCTGCATCGGAATAAATTCCGTTAGCGGACTGAATGGAAAGTTCGCGCATACGCTGCAAAATGTTGGTCGATTCCTGCAAGGCACCTTCCGCGGTTTGGATCAGCGACACACCGTCGTTCGCGTTACGGATCGCTTGGTCAAGACCGCGGATTTGCGACGTCATGCGGTTAGAAATCGCCAAGCCTGCAGCATCGTCTTTCGCAGAATTAATACGTTGGCCAGAGGACAAACGTTCGCTTGCCCGATCGAGCGCATTTCCTGAGCTCATCAATTGACGCTGTGAATTCAAGGAAGCGACATTGGTGTTAATGACTAGAGGCATAATAAATCTCCTAATGATTGTTCCTGTTCACAGTTTCTATTGCTGTGACAAGCCGACTAATGAAGTTCAAAGCCATCTGTTAATCGACTTGCATGGACTGTCAGAACTTCGTGGCAAGACTTTTAAGAAATTTGCTACCCACTGTATGACCGGAGGTTGCAACAAACAGGATTTCTATACGGTCGCCTAAAGCCGATTTTGCACAGACCATGCCAAAACATTTTTAAGGAGAAAAAGCGCGCTTATCCAAAACGCCATTAACGCTTATTGAAAATGCAAACTTGCTGAATATTTTTTTAATTTTTATTAAAAAAATAAAACAAAAAATTTAAAAATATTTAAGAACTCTCGTTATGTTTTTGATAAAAAAATAGGGCAGCTTTCGCTGCCCTATTCGCTTTAAAACACCCACCAAACAAACCCATTAAAACATCTACAACCTATTGTTTTAAAAAGGTTTTATGCCTGAGCACTAAACAACTGACCAGGCTCATCTGGCGTATGGCTCTGAGCCAACCGCAAGAAAATTTCATCAGGAATTTGACGAATAACTTCTTGCGTTGCGCGATCCAAAACTTTCACAACGGTTTCACCGGAATCGGGATCGTATGAGAAGTTTAAATCGCGCTGTGTTGACTGAATATATTCATTCATTTGCGCCACAGCCGCTTGGACTCGCTCTTGTACCGCCTGAGAATTGACAGGATCTTTAGGTAAAGATCTTGCCGCTTCAGCGGCAGGCGGCAAATCATTGCCGGTTTTTTGACCTCTTGCGCCAGGCAACGACGAAACCGGCGAAGCTTTCGCTTGTACCGGATTCGAAGCAACTTTAGTGATGTCATTCATAATCTGTTCCTCACTAAAAATGTTCTTCCGGGTTAGCTGGGATTAGCTAGCCCGGAAGTAGCCTGTATTATCTCAAGAGAGACAGTACTTGTTGTGGACGAGCGTTAGACTGAGCCAACATCGCCGAGGCTGCTTGTTGCAACACTTGTGAACGGCTCAGGTTTGCAGTTTCTGCAGCGAAGTCAGCATCAGTGATACGTGAACGTGCTGATGAAGTCTTCTCTGAGATGTTCGCCAAGTTAGAGATGGTGAAGTCCAAACGGTTGTTGATCGCACCCAACTCTGAACGCACATCACTGATGGTGGTCAATGCGTTGTCGATTACCTTAATCGCCTTTTGAGCGTTCGCAGCGGTATCGATGCTGATTGACGCGATAGCAGCGCCAAACGCTCCACCTGCACTTACGTTTGAATCAATCAAACCAGTCTTGGTAGTTGCTGCGGCATCTTTCACATCAACCTGAATTGGGTTGCCGTTATTACTGGTCAGCTTGATACCGCCTGCTGCAGTGACAGTAGCAGGAGTTGCCGAAGTCATATCAGCTGGCGCTGTATTTCCATAGCCAAATTTAACGAAGCTACCACCACCATCAACGAAAATTGCGTTGACATCAGTTGCTGCAGCAGCAGAGCCCAGTCCAAACGAAATTTGGGATACGTTGCCTTCCAGCAACAAGCGGGTTCCGCTGACGGTAGCGGTGATACCAGTTTGGTCTGTCTTGTCATTAAACATTTTGGCCAAATCTGCCATCGTTGTGGTCGCAGTACCAGCAGCAACCGTGATGTCAACACCATTGAGCGAGATATCATCAGCACCAACCAAGGTCGCCAGTGAAATTGCACTGAAGTCCAGTACCGCAGAGGTATATGCAGTAGCAGTCACACCGGTCTCGCTGGATACCGAATTGATCGCAGCAACTTTCGCAGCCAAGGCTGGGTTCGCCACAGTTTGATCAGTTGTGGTTGCAGGGATATCAACACCATTAATCTTTAAATCGCCGGAAGCCAAGTTGCCATTTCCTGCAGCATAACCCTCTACAACACCTGCAGTATCATTTTCACGGAAACCCAGTGCATCCAACTGAGCTAAGGTACCAATAGAGCCACGGGTCACAGTAACAGGATCACCATTGTCTGCCTTTAAGACGATGCGAGCATTCGCAGCAGTGGTAATACCAGTTCCCAACGCAGTAGCAGCGTCTGTTACGGTGATAGAAGACACGTTTTCTGCAGAGATAGACAATTTGCCATCATCGCCAATAGTCGCGGTAAATTTACCACCGCTTTCGGCATTCATCTTGTCAACCAATTCAGCCAAGCTGCTGGTGCCTTTGGTGCCACCACCAATATCAATTGCGGTGGTAGTGCCGTCGAGGTTAGCCAGGGTAACAACTACTTTATCAGTTGACAGTAAAACACCGTCACCTGCATCAGTCGCACTTGCTACAGCATAGGTAGAAGCAGTTACACCATTCACATTGGTATTGATATGGTCTAATAACTCCTGGTCAGTGTCGCTAGTGCCGTTGAAGGAATCAGTACCTTTAATGATTGACTGGCCATTAATCAAAATACTGCCTTCTCTGAGCACACCTACCGCAGGCGCAGCACCAGTGGTCAGATTGTTAAAATTCGAGGCACCGCCCATCAAATCCACACTGGTAGAACCCATACCCAGAGTTTTGGCATCCATCGCTGGCACTTTTAATTCGACTGTTTGATTAGCCACTGAACCGACTTGCAGCTCTACTTTACCCAACTTGCCATCTAACAGGTTTTGGCCGTTGAACGCGGTGGTTTTAGCGATACGATCCAATTCTGATACGAGTTGTTTTACCTCGGCATTCAGTGTTTGGCGGTCGCTGGCGTTATAGATACCGTTTGCGGACTGTACTGACAGTTCACGCATACGTTGCAGGATGTTGGTTGATTCTGACAGCGCACCTTCAGCGGTTTGAATCAGAGATACACCGTCGTTAGCGTTACGGATTGCTTGGTCAAGACCGCGAACTTGTGAAGTCATACGGTTGGCAATTGCCAAGCCGGCAGCGTCGTCTTTTGCTGAGTTAATACGCATACCGGAAGACAAACGCTCGGTGGAGCGGTCAAGCGCGTTGCCTGAGCTCATCAACTGACGTTGAGCATTCAGAGAGGCGACGTTTGTGTTAATTACTAAAGCCATGATGAATCTCCTGGATTTAAAGTACGCAGTGGCTGATCAAGTAGGAAGGCCATGCTGCTAGTGTCGGTTGATGAAGTCTGACGCTAACAGCTTAATCAGCACTTCTAACTAGGTTATCGACACATCCAGAAGGAGCTTTAGAAATTTTTTATGGCAGGAATAAACTTTTTGTACAAAAAATTATTTGAAATAAGCACTAAGAGTTATAAAAAGCATGCAAACCGTCAATTAACCACCATAGGCATCAATCGCCTTGGCTGCCTTTCCATTTTGACGCAATTCTGACGCCGTGCTTTCACGGTTCGTTTCAGCAAGTGCCGATAACTCTTTATTAATCAGTTGGATTTCTTCAATAAGGCCTGCAGCTTTTGCCTCAAGATCGGCTTGCGCCAATGATTGAAGGTATTCATGGTCACTCAGCGACAAAAGCCCCTGTTGACGCTGTTGCACCAAGGTTTCAAACGATTCCCAATCGCCCGCCTGGGCAAGAGACAAAAGAGCTTTTGATTGACTGAGCGCACGAACCAAAGGGTCAAGCAAAGGGTTGATATCCATAAATACAACTCTTGGTGATAGAACAACTCTTAATAATAGCCAAAGGAAGACTAACGCTATAAAGCAAGATTAGCAAAAGATAAGTGACCTGCGTAGAAATGATGAAACTTATAAATAACTAAAAAGCGATAACTGGCTTACTTTGGAAAAGCTTTGTTGTGTGGCATTGAGCACCAATGTCTGCATGGACAGTTGAATGGACGCCTCGCCATAATCCAGATCCTGTAAACCTTTCAATACCGTCTTGGTTGAGAGCGTAATATCCAGGTTCAATTCTTTACTGCTCTCCAGAGTATTCAAGCGCGATCCCATCTCACCCTGCACGGACGTAAGATTGGTGACTGCGTTTTGCAAATTGGTCAACGTCTTGGCAACGATTTTGGCCAACTCCTCTTTGCTCTCTGGTGAATCTACCACTGTTTTCATCGCCTCACTGAAACGAGTCAGTGTAGTGAGTAGCCCTTGTTTATTGGTGGACTCTACAAAAAAACTATCGCCCGTTTCGATGAGTACACCGCGCGTTGATGATGTACCCGTATCCTGCGTACTCAAACCTGTAACGTTATTGATATTCAGGTTCCCGCCCTTAATAGTAATTGGAGCATTGGTATTTGAAATTAATCCCTGATCGGTAACCGTGACTCCCAACCGCGCAAGCTTTGCAGCATTGTCGGGTGTACGGAATGCGTTGGCCAAATCAGCAGCGCTGGTGATGTTTTGATTGAAAGTAATGGATTCCGTTCTCCCATTCACTTCCAACTGAAACGTTGCAGGCGATGCACTGAAATCGGTTGCCACACCAAATGCAAATGGCAAATTAACAGATGTCGTTCCATTACTTTGCGTGTTAAACCCTAACGCAGTGTCGGTGTCTGGCGTACCATTGCGCACAGTAATATTTAAACCGGTTGGCGATTGAAAGCCGGTTGAATCAACCACTACACCTAATTTGGCTAATTTATCTGCGTTACTGGGCGTGCCGGTAGTACTGTTTAATGCAGCAGCCAAATCAGTTGCGTTAGTCACGTTTTGATCGAGTAACAGGGTTTCTGTTTTTCCACCGACGGTAATAGCAATATTCGTCGGCGTTACGGAGAAATCGAATGCACCTACTGCACCAAAATCCAGTTCGGCAGGAATAGCCGGATTACCCGCATAAGGGTTTCCCAGAATTTTAAATTTCGCACCCGCGACTTCAATATCATCGCCCGGAATGTACAGCTGTGCAGGTAGCAATACTTTTCCACTTGCCCGTTCAGTAACAGTGAAATTTACCGCTGAGCCATTTTTGGTGAAGGTAATTTGTAAGTCTTCCGGATAAAGGCGATCAAACTCTTGCTGGTCGATCACCTCACCTACCGAAATCACTGCCGGAGGAATTGCTTTGTTACCTGCACCAGCAGAAGTAGTGAATGTGTTATGCCCGCTGGGAATATCAACAAATAATCTTTTTCCTGAATCACTTACCGCCACAGTAACCGATGTAGACGCTTGCAATCGCAATTGCCCTTCATCGCCCATGTAAGTGAAATTTCCGCCGATATCACTGACAAATGGCTTGGTATCACCTTTGTAGCCCGCAAAAATATACTGGCCCGATGCATTGCGGGTATTTTGCAAATTCGCAAGCTCAGCTATTCGCGTATCTACTTCTGCTGCCAATGCTTTGTAATCGGTAGACGTATAAACCGCGGTGTTACCTGCTTTCACTGCAAGCTCGCGCATACGTTGGACAAGGTCGATAACCGTTTGCGTTGTCGATTCCTCAAGATTCAGGTTGGACTCGGCAATATTAATATTTTTTCCGTACTGCTCAGTGCGTGCCAATTCCTGATTGAGGCGTAAAATGGCCGTCGCGGCCACAGGATCATCCGCAGGCGATAATACTTTTTTACCGGTAGCCATTTGCTCCTGGGTTTTGGTGACCGCAGACTGCGCCTGCCCCATTCCCAGAGTTGCGATGTTATAAATTTGTGAGGTGGATACGCGCATGACCAACTCCTCTAAAGCGGCAAATGTTTGCCTCATTGATTACTTACAGTCTACCAATGCAGGATTTGATCCAATTTTTATGGAATGAAAATGTGAAATTAAAAAAGCAGAGATTTTTAATCCATCCCAGCCTGCCTTTTTCAAAGGGAGGAGTTTGACACCCCTCTTTTTAAAGAGGGGCTTTTAAAGAGAAACAAGAGGAGATTAAGGAGTTAATGTGATACAGAAGATTTACAGTGAACTGAGAAGGGTATCAAACAATTCACGCACAACAGAAATCACTTGGGCATTAGCCTGATAAAGCTGTTGGAACTTAATTAAGTCTGCTGCTTCTTCATCAAGGTTCACGCCGGAAATACTGTCGCGCATGGTTTGGGTTTGTTCTAACAAACTTTTGCTTGCTTCAGTATTGATTTTTGAAAGACTGCTTTTAGTACCCACTTCTTCAACTAACTTGCCATAACCATCTTCAAGAGTAAGAGTTCCGTTTTGCATCATACCTTGCGATTCAAGCGCAACCATTGCCAACGCATTTCTATTATCGTTGGACCCGTTGGTATTAAAACCAACCGTAAATGTATCCCCTGCTTTTGGCTGGCCGCTGATGGCAACCTGATAACCAATAAAAGAAGAGCCTGCAAAAGTATCGCGCGTGCTATCGCCAAATAATGGGCTATCGGTGGGAACCGTTCTGAGACTAACACCATCTGCCATCGTAATATCAATTCTTCCACCCACCACAATACCTTGCAGTTCACCTGCGCCGGTATCTGCACCCTGCAAACGGACATTAGGATTTCCATTGCTGTCATTCACATCAACACTGCTGTTAGATGAAGATTTCAAGCGGATATCCAGATCCACACCCGATGACGCAACCAATTTTAATTCTGGTGCACCTGTAATTGGATTAGTGCTGCTTTGTGCGCGAATTCCCAAGCTGGTTAAATTGGGGTTGTTGTTAATTTGCTGTGCGAGGTAGTCATTAAATGCAGATTCACCATCAACCGTATAATTAGGTACATCCACATGGAATGCGGTATTACCCGGGTTATATTGGATCAGTGGTTGGCCATTAATATAAAGTTGTGTGGGTGGTGCGAGATCTGCTGTTGCTAAATTTAAATCCGTGAGCGTTGCCGTGGTAAACGCGCGAGCTGACACACCGGACACAGAACTTATTTGCGCAGCGGTCTCCATCGCCGTTGCACCGGGCACGGTGGTAAGCATTCTGGTACTGAGTGAACCGGTAACGGGGTCTTTAATCGTAAAGTGTAACTGCTCTGCCAAATAGCCGTTCTTGGCGAGGGGGTCACTCAGTGCCGTTACCACTTGTGGTGAGCGCCCTTCCGGCAAGCCTAACCGGCTACCATTTCCAACAACAATATGCTCACCAATGTCGCCAGTAAAAATATTATTGCTACTGCCTGGAATGAAAATTTGTTCGCGTAATGCAGGCACCAAATGTTTTGGGTTGGTTGGGTCACTATTATCCAGCACTTCATAGGTTGTTTCAGATGTGAAGCGAATCAAAATAGGTGGCGATAACTCACCCGGTTTTGAAAATGCTGGCAAACGGTTGCCATTGGCATCCACCAAACTTAACACTTCGCCCGCACTGATAAGACCACTGCCCGCATTACTGGTATTACTTGCTGTGCGCACGGGCGAAGCGAATGCCAAATCTTCCGGGCGTTTTATTTCAGCACGAATATCGCGTGAGCCATTTTTAGTTGGCTGAATTGTGAATTTATCGCCACCTTGAAAAGAACCACTGGTTAGATTGACGCTAACACCGTCAAACGAAATGCTGGTGGGATATGCACCGGACAAGGTGCCCTGCTCCACTACCGTTTTATCTGAAAGGCGTGTAATTAAATAATTACTTGAGCCAGGCACGATTTCAAACAAATAATCACTGGTGCTTAACTTGTTAGTGTCATCAATAGTAACCGAGATGATCCGATCAAAAGGCAACGCATTATTTCCGTGTGCAACACGGTTTGCTGCAAGTACCGGATCATTGATATCACCAAACATACGCTGGCCGTAATCACCATCCAAATCAATACCTTCCTGCTGCAAGGTGTTGAATTGATCGGCCATTGTTAATGCAATACGCCCCAATTCATTCAGCGAAGGCAAAAGCACCTGTTCACGAAACCCTACCAAACCACCCAATTGCCCGCCGGTAATTTGGGAGGTAACGTCAACATTGGAGTTGTTGCCCGTCAATTGGATTTTGCCATCATTGGTCACATTAAAATTACTGGATTTGATTCCAATCACCAATGGCTGTCCATTACCGATAAATACGTTGACATCGCCATCACCCTGATTAACAACTTGTATAGATACCAGTTCAGATAATTTACGTAAGGCTTCATCGCGCTTATCCAGTAAATCATTCGGGGGATTACCACTACCGGATGCACGCAATTCGCCAATAGATTGGTTAAGTGATGCAACAGATTGTGCTAGTGAATTCACTTGTTCGGTTACAGTGCGAATTTCACCGTTTACACTTTTTTCAATATCGGTAAAACGCTGATTGAGATTATTGAAGCGGATGCTCATGCTTTCTGCTTCAGTCACAATTAATTGGCGCCCTGGAGTAGATGCAGGATCGTTCGCGCCGTTTTGCATCGCAGCAAAAAAGGATTGTAATGCGCCGGATAAACCGGTGCTCGTATCAGCAAGCAACTTATCCATTTTGCCAATATTGGCATTGAATTTATTTAGCTGATTAAACGTAGAGGTATCCAAACGCAACTGGGCCGTTACAAATTCATTGACCACACGCTCAATAGAAGCAGTCGTAACACCAGAACCAATAAAGCCAGCACCGCCTGCATTTTGTTCCGGACGGGTAACGTAATTCACTTCCTGGCGCGAATAGCCAGCAGTGTTTGCATTAGAAATATTATGCCCTGCTGTACGCAGTGCATTTTGGCTAGCCTGCAAGCCGGATACGGCGTTAGAGAGAATACCGCTCATGACTTACTCCACGAATGTGCGGCCAGCTTTCGCTGCCATAGTAAAGGTGGAAATCACTGTACTGGTGAGTTCCCCTACAGATTTGATCGCATCACTATTCAACAAGCGTTTGATTTTTTTAGCGTATTCGGGATCTGTTGCATAGCCAGCGGCTTGCAATGCTTCTGCGTATTTTTTTGAATCAGTTCCTGCTGCCAATACGTCGTCATAGCGCGGATTATTTTTCATCAGGCTCACGTAATCTGAAAAGCTTTCTGCGTAATCGGTATATTTACGGAAATCTGCTTTTTCATTTGCCGCTATACCATTGCGATACTCAAGTGTAGATACATTGACTTTATCGCCCTGCCAGTGGGTATTGGCTTTAATATTGAATAGATTAAAACTGTTATTGCCCTGGTTATCATGAATAACGTGTTTGCCCCAACCCGTTTCCAATGCAACCTGGGCAATCAATACATCCGGATTGATATTCAACTCTGCCGCTGCTTTTTCAGCGTGGGGCTTCAACAGCATGACAAAATTTTCTTGGGTATCGCTAATACTGCCTTTCTGCCCTGCACGAATCTCAGCAGACTTAGCTTTGTTCAAATGAGTGGGCATTGCTGCATAATTGATGAAAGGCGCAACAATAACCGGATTATCAGCGTCTTTATCCGTCTCACCTGTCAACACCGATTGCACATTCGAGTTATCGCTCATGCGCATAAAATCGTTGGTCCAATCACCCAATACATCGGCAGATTCACCAAGATCGCCAATCGTTTCTTTTACACTTCCGTTTGTAGAATCACCTTGTGGTAATGACTGATGTGCAACAATGTCTGACAGATCTCCAAGCTCATGCGCACTTGATGAATTCTCTGGCGCTTTCATGTTGCCGCCATAATTTTTCAGCATTTGCTGATAAAAGTGATCTGCTAAACCAATACCCGAACCACTGGTTAAATTAAGCACCATTTGCTGATCCAGCATGTCGCGATGAAAGCGTGTGGTTTGGCTATCAAAATAATTACCTTCACTAAAAGCCTCATTGGCTTCACGCATGGTCTTCAACATTTGCTGCACAAACATCGCTTCAAATTTTTTCGCAACTTCTTTTAATGCCTGCGGGTCTTTATCGCGCCCCATTGCTTTAACAGAATTCAGCGAATTAGGATCCAGATAGGAATCCTTGATTTGCGATATGCCTGTACTGCTGTCGATAGGTAACATTTAGATCACCACCAACTCTGCTTTGAGCGCACCGGATTGTTTAAGCGCTTCCAAAATGGCCATCAAATCACTGGGCGACGCACCCACGTTATTCACAGAACGTACTATGTCATCCAGACTGGCACCGGGTGCAAACTTAAACATGGGATTATTTTCTTCATTGGCTTGTACATTGCTGCTAGGCACAACAACCGTTTGCCCCCCCGCCAAAGCATTTGGCTGACTTACGGTTAAACTTTCTGCTACAGATACCGTCAAGCTACCGTGAGTTACTGCAACAGGAGACACTCGTACATTTTTCCCAACCACGATGGTGCCTGTGCGTGAATTGATAATCACTTTGGCAACTTCTTCACCTGGTGTAACTTCAATGTTTTCCAACATCGAAATAAAATCAACGCGCTGCGCCGGGTTCGCAGGTGAATTCACCATAATAGAAACAGCGTCCATTGGGCGCGCTATATCAGGCCCTAACATGGCGTTAATACTTTTTGCCAAGGCATTGGCAGTAGTGAAATCCGCGCGATGCAAATTAAAAATAATCGGCTGACCTGCAGCGAAATTGGTTTCCACCATACGCTCTACAATTGCACCACTCGGAATACGGCCCGCGCTGGGAATATTCACGGTAATTTTTGATCCATCATTACCCGATGCACTCAACCCACCCACCACTAAATTACCTTGGGCTACGGCATAGACTTTTCCATCGAGGCCTTTTAAGGGGGTCACTAATAAACTGCCACCGCGCAAACTTTTTGCATTACTAATAGACGAGACGGTGACATCAAGGGTTTGCCCTGGTTTTGCAAACGCAGGCAGTTCTGCTTGAATCATCACCGCTGCGACGTTTTTCATTTGCATACGCGCACCTTCCGGTACGGTAATACCAAACTGCTTGAGCATGCTGTTGAACGACTGAACCGTAAAAGGCGATTGCGTTGTTTGGTCACCGGTTCCATCCAACCCGACAACCAAACCATAACCCACCAATTGGTTGGCACGCACACCGGCAACACTGGCGATATCTTTAATGCGCTCAGCTTGGGCTGCACTACTGAAAACCAATGCGATGCCAAGCACCAAACAATAAACACTACGCATAAAAATACCTCTACAGAAAAAGTGACAGCGGGCTTGTTTATAAAGGCCAAAGATCGCTATTAAAAAAGCGGGACAACCACCCCATTTGTTGGGTGCTAGCCAATTCGCCTGAACCACTGTAAGAAATTTTTGCATTCGCCAAACGGGTAGACACAATGGTGTTATCAGGTGCTATGTCATCGGGCCTTACAATTCCACTGATGCGGATAAATTCATCACCGCGATTTAATGTGATCCATTTTTCACCGCGCACAATCAAATTGCCGTTTGGCAAAATTTCAGCAACGGTCACAGTAATGTTGCCTTGCAAACTATTGCTTTGGTCAGCATCGGCACTGCCATCAAAAGTTCTAGCCTGCTCCAGAGTGGTTGTTAATTCGTTACCTTTAATCGTTGGGTTTTGTCCTAGCAAAGGACCAGCATTGAAATCGACACCACTGTTTTTGCTAGTGGTAACACCCGATGATTTACGTGATACGGTGCGCTCACTTAAGGTCACAGTAATAACATCGCCCACAAAATGCGCTTTGCGATCATTGAATAAATTCAAACCGTAAGTGTCTTGATACAAAGAACCTTCTGTACGCTGCGGCACAGGCATATTGGCTGCCACTGTGGGTGCATAGGCAGGATCATCTGCCATTGGCTTTTTGTTAGTAAAACAGCCGCTGAGCGATGTTGCCAATGCCGTTAACGCGAACAGTTTTAATATCCACAATGTCAGCGACATTTTTTTACCAACATGAAAAGTGCGCATGATTAAATCACTCACTTAAAGATTTTGGGTGATGTATTGCAGCATTTGGTCTGCAGTGGAAACGACTTTGGAGTTCATCTCGTAAGCGCGTTGGGTGGTGATCATGTTGACCATCTCCTCAACAATATCCACGTTGGAGTTTTCCAACATACCTTGCTTTATTACGCCCAAACCATTTTCACCGGGCGTTCCCTGAATCGGGTTTCCACTGGCAACAGTTTCCACAAACAAGTTGCCGCCAATGGGCTGCAAACCGGAATGGTTTATAAAATCAACCAGAGTAATATCGCCTAGCTGTTGTGGGTCAACCTGGCCGGGCGTGTACGCATTAACGGTACCGTTTGCGCCAATGGTAATTTTGTTGGCACCTTCGGGAACAATAATCGCAGGCTCTAGTAAATAACCATCTGCATTCACAAGTTGGCCCTCACCATTGATTTGCAATTGGCCATTGCGTGTGTAAGCGATAGTGCCATCGGGTTGCAGTACTTGTAAAAAACCATGGCCGTCAATTGCGACATCGAGCGATTGCTCCGTTACTTGCAAATTGCCTTGGGTAAATTCTTTTTGTGTTGCAACTACACGTACACCGGCACCCAATTGCAAACCTGATGGCAATTCAGTTTCTTGCGTTTGCTGCGCGCCGGGTTGGCGTTGGTTTTGATACAGCAAATCTTCAAAAATCGCGCGGTCACGCTTGAAACCAATAGTGCTGGTGTTTGCCAGGTTATTGGAAATGGTAGTGAGCTGGCGATCTTGTGCAGACAAACCGGTTTTGCTGACATAGAGTGCGGCGTGCATGATCTATTCCTCTGGTTAAATGCGTGAACGAAAAAACGCATTAAAAAATTACGACATTTGCAACAGCTGGGCAGATGCAGCGGAATTTTCTTCTGCCGATTTCATCACCTTGACTTGCATTTCATACTGGCGTGCGAGGCTAAGAATTTGCGTAAACTCTTCGATCGCATTGACGTTACTGCTTTCCAGCATGCCGCTACGCAAGGTCACTTCAACCGCAGGCAGGGCAATTTCACCATCGCGTTGGCGAAACAAACCGTCATCGCCCTTTTCAATATTTTGAATATCGGGATTCACTAATTTGATTTGCCCGACTTGCACCATCGCCTCGGGTCCCTGCCCTTGGCCGATAATGGAAATAATGCCGTCAGCACCGATCTGGACTTTTTCATTTTCGGGAATGTTGATTGGCCCACCAGCACCTAATACCGGTAGACCATTGGCAGTGCGCAACATGCCGGTTGCATCTACCGCCATGTTGCCAGCACGGGTATAAGCTTCTGTGCCATCAGGTGACTGCACAGCAATAAAACCATTACCTTGTATCGCAACGTCGAGTGGATTGTTGGTGGCGATCATTGAGCCCGGCGTGAAATCAGCGCGGGGGGATTCCGTCATGGCATACGCGCGGGTTGGCTGGCCATCGCCGTAATACACACCCATGCTGCGCGACTGTTCAAAGTCAGCACGAAATCCGGTAGTGCTCAAATTAGCCAGATTATTGGCGCGATTGGCCTGCGCCAGCATGTTGTGCTTGGCACCGGTCATTGCGATAAAAAGTGCTTTATCCACGATTGTGTCTCCAGTGCTAGCAGCCTTATGAAGGAATAAAAATGCCGCTAGTTTTTTGGCGGATTTGCCATTACTGGAGATTTTGCAAGAGCAGTGCCAATGTTTGAATGGCACCTAAACAACTGAATTAAAAAGACTTTTATATTTGTATCACGAAGAAAAGAATAAAAGCCCAATAGAAAGCGGCAAAGAGCTTCCGCTCTTTGCCGCTATGTAACGAAGCGATTTTGTTATCGCAAGTTAATGATGGTCTGGGTGGTTGCGTTTGCGGTTTCAATGGTTTTGGCGTTCGCCTGATAATTGCGCTGGGCTATAATCAGGTTCACCAACTGCTCCGACAAATCCACGTTGGATTCTTCTACTGCACCGGCGGTAATGTTGCCCAGTTGCGATGAACCTGGCGCACCTACAATCGCCTCACCCGATTCAAACGTCTGCGCCCACATGGTATCGCCTGTTGGTTTCAAACCATCCACGCTGGCAAAGTTAGCCAAAGCCACCTGCCCCAATACTTGCGCTTCACCGTTAGTGAAACGGGCAAACACAATACCGGTATTGCTCACATCCAACCCAGCCAAGCGGCCAGTGGCGTAACCGTTTTGGTCCAATTCCTCCACAGAAAACACACTGCCAAATTGAGTACTGCCTTCAAGATCAATCAAAAAGTTTGAGCTGGCTGGTGGCTCAGCCACAGGGATAGTGCCGCCCTGCAACACATTCAATGGTCCCAACGCGCCTACTGGTTGCCCGTCTTTACCCAACGGGGTCCAGTTGGAGATCAGGATGGCATCGGTCATTGATCTATTGATGGTGCCCTCAGGTGTGAAGTGGACATCAAACGACGCCATAGTAGGTGCGATATTGTCTGGTGATGGCAAAGTTGGATCGGGATCACCTACGTTTTGACCATCAATTTGCACATACATTTTCCAATGGTTAGGCGATGTTGTCGGATCAGCAGGATCGTACGCTTGCTTCACAAAATATTGACGCATTGAGTGAACGTTCCCCAAGCTGTCATACACAGGCGTAGTCGTTGCGTGGTTAAATGTTTTTTGATCGTTGGGATCAAATGCGTTAATCGGCACGGGAGTAAAAAAAGTCGGATCACCAATTGCGCCAAACAAAATGCCACCACTCACCGGTGTTGTAGGTTGGCTAGCGGTAATCGAATAACCCTCTTGCATGGTAACAGTAATTTCACCACCCACTTTAATGGCGCTGTTAACTAATGCAGGGGTTGTGATGGTATCCAATTCTTGCAATACACCTTGACTACCAATAATACCGACTACATCGCCTGCTGCACCGAACGAAAAGTCAAGGTCACGCCCTGTTGCCGATACCACTTCAAGATCACCAGTAGTTTCGTTAACACTTGCAGTAATACCAAATAAAGTAGATTTGCTGAGCTTGTTAATTTCCTCAGCCAAATCAGTCATATCAACTGCTGTTGAAGAAGTTAATACCACACCATTGAGAGTGAACGTCCCCGTATTATTGACAAAGGGTTTAGCAGGTGTTGCTGGTGGGCCAGGATTTGCCGGCACTTCTCTCAAAACAGTCGCGGTGGTGCGCGCGGTTGCACTAATACCTGCTAATGAATTTAATTCTGATGCGGTTGTATCTGCACCGGCACCGTATTTACTAATGTAAGTAACAGGTGCAGTGGTGCCTGGACCTTGAATCACCAACGTATGCGATGCGTAATCATTGGTGACTTTTGGTTGCCCTACAATAATATCTGCAGGAGTAATCGCATCTACTGCTGTCGTAAGGGCATTGGCACCACTAATGGTTGAAATATCCAAATCAGAAGCGACACCCGCAGCGAGATCGCGTATTTTTAAATTGCCGTCAGTATCCACAAATGCTTGGACATTCAATGGCACAGGGCTACTGAAGTTTTGGTTATTAATTTCGTTAGCGACAGCGGTCAAATTGTTATACGTACCTGGGGAGATAGTGATATTCACTGTTTGTGCTGTAGGGTTGCCAGGTACTGTGCGCGACAGCTGCAGCACTGTTGCTGCCACCACTGGTGGGCCTGCACTAGGTACAGCAACAACAATGGGTGAACCTGCCGATGCAGTTGCTGTGGCAATGTCCACGGTAGATGTGACCGGTTCTTTTAAACCAAGTATCGCGTTACTGATACCAGTGCCATTGGTAGAAAAACGTTGTCCGGTTGACTCCAATACCAATTCATTGGAATCCAAATTGTAAGATGCGAATACACCCGTAGTCTGGCGCGGGTCTTGCGAACTTACATCGACACGTAAATCACTCAATATACCACTCACATTACCTTCTGCATCGGCTGCAAAGCCTTGCAATAACGCGCCAGTCCCATTCACGATATAGCCATTCTTATCTAACCCGAATGTGCCTGCACGGGTATACAAGCGCTCGCCATTTTTTTCGACAACAAAAAATCCTTCACCGTTAACCGATAAATCCAATTCGTTTTGGGTAAATTTCAAATTACCTTGTGTAAATTGCTGGCGAATATTCTGGATATTCACACCGCTACCTGCAGTGTTTGAACCACCACCTAACAAGGTACTCGTGTATACATCGCCAAATTCAGCGCGTGACGATTTAAAACCAACGGTACTGGCGTTGGCGATATTATTACCGGTCACTTGCAGATCAGTATTAGCTGCACGAATTCCGCTTAACGCTGTATTAAAAGACATATTACACCTCAGCCATAACGTTTAACGTTCAGGATTTTTTATCTAACAATTAATTCAAATCAATCATTCAACTATCTAAGTCAACTGCTAAAGCTAATCCAAGTGTTCAAGTTTAATGATTAGTTAAATTGTTTTACTTTTTCCGCTTCAACCGCGCCTATGCCCGCGAGGTTTAAAATCAATTTGCCGTTTTCACCAATCGTCACACTATTCACATTGGCGCTAAGCGATGTTTTCAAGGCTTCATTTTTTCCATTTTGGTCAGCGGTAATTTCAAAACGGTATTGCCCCGCAGCCGCGGCATCATCACCTGCTTCCCAATCAAGCAACTTGCCATTCACTTCCATATTTTGCCCATCCCAACGGAATACCATTTCACCTTGAGGCACTTCGCCAACCGGGATTGTTTGTACAATCGCACCAACTTCGTCGTAAATATTAATTTTTAAATTATTTGTGGAGTACGCCAGATCAGCACTGCCCGCCACAATACCGCCTTTAACCAAGGTACTTTTTTCCGATTCAACCGTTACGCTGCGCCCAACCAAAGAAGACGCTTGCAACGCATTATTGGACATAAAACTATTGAAGCTGTTGTTTAAACGCTCCAACCCTTCCACCGAGCTGAATTGCGCCAACTGAGCAACAAATTCACTGTTGTCTTGCGGGCTCAATGGGTTTTGGTTGTTCATTTGCGTAATCATCAATTCCAGAAACGCAGCCTGGCCCAACTCATTGGTATTTTTTTTGGTTTCTGTTTTTTTAGTGATGCTTAAATTGTCAGTGACGCTATTGGCTGATGAAGTACCGGATACGCTCATGATTCAGCTCCTTTATTGACCAAGAGTTAAAACACGTTGAACCATTTGCTTCGCAGAATTCATCACTTCCACATTCATTTGGAACGAGCGCGATGCTGCAATCATGTTGGCCATTTCTTCTACAGGGTTCACATTCGGGTAATACACATAACCTTCTTCATCGGCCTTTGGATGCGTGGGTTCGTAGCGGCGTTGCAATGGCGCATCGCTTTCAACAATACCCAGCACTTGCACACCGGCAGCGGCATCCACTTCGTTATCGCTGTAAGTACCTTCGGTGACAGCAGCACGCATAGCATCTTGATGTATTGCTGCAAATACCGGCTGACGGCTGCGATACACTTCATTCACACTGGAGCTGGCCGATTGCGCATTAGCCAGGTTGCTGGCGGTAGTGTTCAAGCGCAAACTTTGCGCATTCATACCGGTGCCAGCGATATCAAAAATAGTTCCAAGTGCCATGATTCAATACCTACAAAATTCGTTTAATAAACGCATTAACTACTTCACTTACCTGCTTTAATCACCGCGAATGGCCGTGCGCAATCCAGTAAATTTGCTATTTAAAAATTGGAAACTCGCCTGAAACGCCAACGCGTTTTTCATGTATTCCGCGTGTTCAATTTGGTCTTCAACGGTGTTGCCATCGATAGAGGGTTGCTGTGGAGTGCGATACAACACATCACCGTTATCTGTTTCAAAACCACTCGCGTCAATGTGACGGTTTTGGGTGGTTGTCAGGTCAAAGCCTGGCCCCGTATTCATTTTTTGGCTCAGCGCCTGTTTGAAGTCCAAATCTTTTGCTTTGTAGTTTGGGGTATCGATGTTGGCGAGGTTGTTGGCAAGTACGCTGGCACGCTCTGAACGGAAATGCAGCGCGGTCTCGTGGATGCCCAGTGCTTTTTGAAATGAAATTGACATATCAGCTTGCCCTCACAGTGAGTTCAGGTGGCAACCAAACGGTTTACACCTGCGTTTGCTAACTACAAAGCAACCCCTGTGCCAAAGGCCTAAATATATTTTATCTATTTGATTTACATGATTTTTTTAAGATCAAAGACCACCCTCTGGTGAAGGCGGCAAACGCCAAGCGGCAAAGGATTTCCGCTTTTCAAACGGCAGAGGCAAAAACAAAAACGCCCGCTAATGCGGGCATTTTGATAACGGAGAAGCGAGAAATTTAATCAAATCGCTTTATAAAGAATACCTGGATCGCAGCGAACCATTTCAAACAAATCCGCAGCACCTGCAAGCCCCTCTGATGAACCCAGAAACAGGATCCCTTGAGGTTTTAGCGCGGCGTGAATTTTTTGCAGAATCTGACGTTTGAGATCGCCATTGAAGTAAATCAACACATTGCGGCAAAACACTATGTCGAACTTGCCCAAACCGGCATAGGAATCCATCAGATTTAATGAGCGAAAATCAATCCGCTCTTTAACAACACTTTTAACACGCCAGGTTGTGGGATTCGGGTTATCAAAGTAACGCTCCAAACGATCTGCAGATAAACCACGCATAACCGATAGTTTGTCGTACTCGCCTCTGCGTGCCTGCTCCAGAACAGTCGCTGACAAATCTGTTGCAACAACCTGAACCTGCCGCGCCAGATTACCCATCGCCTGACGTTTGTACTCCTCCACCATCATGCTGATGGAATAAGGCTCCTGGCCAGACGAACAGGCTGCAGACCAAATACGCACTGGACCAAACATGCGATTATTACCCGCCATTAGTTGGGGGAGCAGCGTATTTTTTAAATGATCGTAAGGATAGTTATCGCGAAACCAGAAGGTTTCATTGGTGGTCATTGAATCGATCACCTGATCTTTTAACTTACGGTTGAAACCTTGCTTTAAAACCCTGACCAGCTCACCAAAAGAAGCAATATTGTTTTCTTCCAGTATCCGGCGAATGCGGTTGGTTACCAAATATTGCTTGTTATCACCGAGCGAAATACCACAAGCGTCCTCAAGGAACTGGCGAAATTGGTCAAACTCTGCTTGGTCGAGATTGTCACGCCCTGGAGTTTTGCCAAAAGGAGAAGACTCTTTATTAATCATATATTCCCAATGTAAAACAGTTGCTACGCACTACCGGATCGCAGCAACACAAAATCACGCTTCTTCCGGCGGTAAAAGGCTTTCACCGGTAATTGCCAACACACGATCATTGACGCGCTTGGCTAGCTCATCCGGATGGAATTTTGCCAGGAAATCATCGGCACCCACTTTGCGCACCATCGCCTCATTGAATACACCACTGAGGGAGGTATGCAGAATGATATGCAGCTTTTTCAAATCCGGATGATTGCGCACCTCTGCCGTAAAGGTATAGCCATCCATTTCCGGCATTTCGATATCACAGATAATCATCACCAATTCGGCATAGGGATCTTTGCCATCCTTCAGCAAGTCCTGCAGATATTTAAAACCTTCGGCGCCGTCTTTCTTGAGCGTTGTTTTAATGCCCATCCCCTCTACCACACGCTGGATTTGTTTGCGCGCAATAGTGGAGTCATCGATGATCAGGACATGTTTCTGCACAACCCGGTCAGCAATGCCATCTTCAATCACACCCGCGCTCACCTCTTCGCGTGGCGGAGCAACTTCGGCAAGGATTTTCTCAACATCAATAATTTCCACTAACTGCCCATCCACTTGGGTAACAGCAGTCAGATAGTGTTCTTTACCGGCACCTTTGGGCGGCGGGTGAATATCGCCCCAATTCATATTGACGATACGCTCTACCGAACGCACCAAAAACCCCTGAGCGGTACGGTTATATTCAGTAATGATCACAAAGCAGCTCTCGATATCCGGCAGTTCACGCCGGCCGATAGCAAGGTTCATATCCATGATTGGCAGAGTGCCGCCGCGGATGTGCGCAACACCGCGCACAACCGAACTGCGCCCCGGGATCGCATTAAGCTGCGGGCACTGTAATACCTCTTTCACTTTAAAGACGTTAATACCGTATAACTGTTGCCCACCTAACCGGAACAACAACAATTCAAGACGGTTTTGCCCAACCAGCTGCGTGCGCTGATTGACGCTATCCATTACACCAGCCATGCAATTACCTCTTTTATTCTCAGTATTGCGGTTCCCGATGAGCCGAACGGCAACAAATTTACGGCACACTATTTGCTTTGATACCTGTAAAGCAGTTTAGCGGCAAAAAAGCGTCAGACTTTAGTCACTCTTTGTTTTCAATCTGACACCCGGTTCTTACCCTTGAGGATAGGACAAAATATGGAACTTCCTAGTTTTTATAGAAGTTTTTATCGAACTTTGTTACGAAGCGTTTCGCGCCAGACCCACGGCACAATTGCCGCATGGGTCATTTTGTCTTTCTACTCGATTAATCTCGCTGCGGCACCCGTTTATCCACTGCATCAACTGAAACAAGATGTTGCCCAATTCCTTGCGAAAACCTACTCAACTACTCCACATGAACGCATTGATATCAATGTAAGTAATCTCGATAACCGCTTGCGCCTCGCCCGATGTGAATCCACACCTGCCTTCACCCTTCAGGATAGTACCGGCAATGGCGGCAACATCAGTGTCAAAGCGGAATGCGAAAGCGGCAAAAAATGGTCGGTTCATATACCGGCACAAGTGAGCATCTACCGGGAAATACCGGTTGCACAAGGCAGCATCGCCCGTGGCGAATTAATTAATCAAAGCCACGTAGCTACACACCTCGTCAATATCAGCAGTATCAGACAAGCATTTTTGGTAACAACTGACGACATTATTGGTAAACAAGCCAAGCGCAATATCAGCCAGGGTGAACCCTTCAAAACGGCGCTTCTGGATGCTCCAACAGTTGTCAAACGCGGTGAACTTGTGAGCCTGGAGTCACTCGCTGGCAGTATCAAAGTCAGTAGCGCCGGTACTGCCATGGCAGATGGCCGTGTGGGACAAAAGATCAGAGTCCGTAATAACTCATCCGAGCGGATTATCAGCGGTATCGTGGTTAGCCAAGGGACTGTGCGGACGTTTTAAGTGAATGTTTTATTAAATTAGTGCGAATAATTGCTAAAGTTAGGCAGGGTTTGGTCGATAACCAGATCAGAGAGTCTAAAACTCTCGCCTGTCACGTATAGCAACCGCGACATTACTGATGTTAATCGCTACTACTGGTTTTTAGGCCAAGGGTAGCAATAGGGGAAACAAAATGAACCTTAACACCAACAACAATCTGGATTCTGTCGGCACCAAAGGTGCTCGCAGCAAGCCCGCAGCTCCGGCACCAGAAGCAAAAACCCAAGCTTCCAGCCCTACTCCTGCTGCGCCCAGCGCGAGTGATCAGGTTGTACTGAGTCAGGAAGCCCAAAACCTGGGTCGCCTGCAAACCAAAATCAACAGCGCACCCGATGTCGATATGGATAAGGTTGCCGAAATCAGACGCGCCATTGCTGAAGGTCGTTTTGAAATTAATCCTGAGCGCATTGCTGAAAATATGCTCAACCAAGAGGATCTGCTGGGCTAACACGCCCGGAGTAGCGGCGAAGGCACTTGAAAAAAGCGTATCCCCGACGCTTTTCTTATCTGTCTCCACCGGTTTTGCGCCACCCAATTTGCACCCGCAAATTTGTACCATCACAAAATGAAGAGGTTGCTATGTCTCTCGATATCAATGCACTGCGCCAGATGATTGCGCAGGATGCCGCTGCTGTTTCACAACTCAAACAATTACTTGTGGATGAACGCAACCTGCTCGAACAACGCAAATTGAATGAACTGCAGCAGATTGTTGACCAAAAAATTGTGCTTGTTGATCAGCTCAATACCAATGCCAAACAACGCCAACAAATATTGAACACGCTTGGATTACCTACCAATGCCAACGGCTGGGATTTATTTCTGCAACGCAACGCCGCAACACTATCCTTGCGCGATGAATGGAAACTGGTCATCAGTGAATTTGAAGATTGCCAAAAAATGAATGACATTAACGGCAAACTGGTTGGACGCACCCAACAAACAGTGAATCATCTGCTGGGGCTTTTGCGCGGCAAAGGCACTGCACCATCACTTTATAATGCGCAAGGTGCAAAAACCCAATACTCCTCGTCCTATACTGTCGCCAAGGCTTAATGTTTTTCGCCTAACCCTATATAATCCGCGCCGCACAGCATGTGCGGTGCGTCCCTGTAGTTTAATTGGATAGAACGTATGCCTCCTAAGCGTATGATGTGGGTTCGATTCCCGCCGGGGACGCCATTCAATTCCAGACTTTTCTTTTCCATAGCGTCACAGTAAACACTCTTGGCAAATACTGCCGGATGCTTGTTGTCACTTACCTCTGCTATTGCGTATGAACTTGATCCTACTCACACAGGGCGATCTACTATCACCCACCCAAGCAGTCATTCGCGATGCACGGCGGCTTTCTCATATCCGCGAAATACACGGCGCTACAACAGGTGAGACGTATAAAGTAGGAATGCTAAATGGGCTCATTGGCAAAGGAACACTGCTCAGTATCTCTGCGACAGAAGTAGTGCTGGAGTTAGAGGTAACACAAGCACCACCACCACCACTGCCATTAACATTAATATTGGGATTACCGCGCCCAAAAATGTTACGCCGTATATTCCAAACCATATCGACGTTAGGCGTGAAAGAACTTCATCTGATTAACTCGTATCGCGTCGAAAAAAGTTATTGGCAAACGCCATTCCTGGAACCAGAAGCAATTCACGAACAATTGATTTTAGGTTTGGAACAAGGATGCGATACGCAATTGCCCAAGGTGCATTTACACAAGCGCTTTAAACCGTTTGTGGAAGACGATTTGCCAGGCATTATTGCAGGCACGACTGCGTTGGTTGCGCACCCCTATACCGAAACAGAATGCCCGCGCTCCATTGATTACTCACTGAGCCTTGCAGTAGGACCTGAAGGTGGTTTTATTGATTATGAGATTGAGTTACTGAAAAAAATCGGGTTTGATGCAGTTCATTTAGGCGAAAGGATCATGCGTGTAGAAACTGCGGTGCCTTATTTACTCGGCAGATTATTTTAATTGCCTATTGTGTTATTTATCGCGCGTTAAAATTTCCTCAAATGCTTCCAAAGGAACGGCTTGGCTAGACAAGTAACCTTGATAATAATCGCAACCATAGGATTTCAAAATCGCCAGCTGCTCTGCTTCTTCAACACCTTCAGCAACCAGCTCCATATCCAACAAGCGCCCCATGGTAATAATAGTTTCCACCAGCACACGGTCGTTGCGGTCATCGATAATATCGCGCACAAATCCTTTATCGATTTTCAATGTAGTCACAGGCAAACGCTTGAGATAACTGATAGAAGAATAGCCAGTACCAAAATCATCCAATGAAAAACTAATGCCCCTTTCGCTCAATGTTGTCATCGTTTGGATGGCATCATCAACGCGCTGGATAACAATACCTTCTGTAATTTCCATATCCAGAGAGTCTGTAGGAATAGGATATTCTGCCAAGGTTGCGAGTACATCATCCGCAAACGCGGCGCGACGGAACTGGCGCGGGCTGATGTTGATGCTCATGCGCATACCGGGCCGCCACAAATCGGCTTGCTGCCATCTCACCAGAGTTTTGCATGCCGTCTCCAGCACCCATTGACCCACATCGATAATCATACCCGAGGTTTCCAATACCGGAATAAATTCGACGGGCGATATCATCCCTTTAGTGGGGTGATTCCAACGCAACAAAGCCTCTGCACCATCCACACGTCCGGTTTGGATATGGATTTTGGGCTGATAATATAGCTCGAATTGTGACTCTTCCAGCGCACGATGCAGATCGCCTTCCATCGTCAATTGGCGGCTGACTTTATCGGCCATTTCTTCGTTGAAAAATTCAATCGAGTCACGGCCTTTTTCTTTTACCTGATACATCGCCGTATCGGCATAGCGCAATAATTCATGCACTGAATTATTTTTGTCCGGATACACAACAACACCCACGCTGCAGGTCACACGCAACTCCATGTTGTCGTAGATATAAGGCTGGGAAATAATTGTGCGGATTTTTTCGCTGATCTCACCAGCACGCAAAGCGGCTGTTTCGATATTCTGGTCAAGCACCGTCAGTACCACAACGAATTCATCGCCACTTAAACGTGCCACCAAATCCTCTTCACGCACAGACTGTTGCAAGCGTTCGGAAACTACTTCCAACACCTTGTCGCCAACTGGATGCCCCAATGAATCGTTGATGGTTTTGAATTGGTCAAGGTCAATAAATAATACTGCCCCGAAATAACCATGGCGCTCTGCGCGGCGCAATTCGTGTTCCAATCGTTCCACTAATTGCAGGCGATTCGGCAAACCGGTGAGCGCATCGTGATGCGCCATGAATTCCATTTTTGCCTGCGCGTTTTTACGTTCGGTAATATCAACCGATACAATCAGAGCCACTTTTTCATCATAAAAAGCCAGCGGCATAATGTGCGTTTGTAAAAATAATTGCTTACCCGTTGCACTGACAAATCGCTCTTCAATGACATCAAGCTCTTCGTTACCGCGAATAACGCGATAATCATTAGCGAGCATGGTATCGATATCAAACACTGAATTTTTAAGCAATTGACGCACATGCAAATTACGCATTTGGTCAGGCGTGTAACCCAACTCGCTAGCCAGTGCTTTGTTGGCAAACAAATAATAACCAGCGATATTGCGCGCACCGATCATGACCGGCAGGTGATCAATAATTTGGCGTAAATGCTCTTCACTTTTGCGCAGTGCCAATTCCACTGCACGACGCTTGGCCAGTGACAGTTCAACAATATCCAACAATTGATTGGAGCTGGCGATGAGCTGCGCCAATTCATCTTTGCGATGGGGGGGCAAATGCGTGAGGCGATTAACGCCCGGATGATCGGGATTGATGTTATTAATTTCGCGGGACAAACGCACCAGTGGTTTGGTCAGCGTGTAATAGAACACCACAAAAAGCAGCAACACCAAAAACATATTGCGCAGTAATCCCGTCATCAATGCGGTTTTGGAGCGGTTGTAAAAACCTTCCAATGCCAAATCCATATCCACTGAAAAACGAATACTGCCGGACGTGCCGTCGCTGTAACCTGGCAATAATAAATTGGTGGTGTATTCGCGCGTGTTGTCAGTAATTTTATTGGTCAACCACCGCGTATTGACTTCCGGACGGGTGCTACTGCCCTGTGCCAATACGTTGCCCGTATCATCATAAATAACGACTTCATAAATAAAGCCGTAGCGCAACAACCCGTTTACGACCTCGTAAGCAAGTTCATCATCTAATGTGGATACCGAGCGGACAGCAGGTGGAGTCGCAACTTGGACAACGCGATCAATGAGGGTTTTGAGTTCTTTTTCCTGATTCAAAAAATCCAGATATAGCTGTACCGAACTCAATAAAAAGCTCAGAACGAATGCCAGAATAATGCCGATTTTGGCAAGCTGGAAAGAGATGCCGTTAAAAAAGGAAGGCGCTTTATCTCTCATTAACCTTGGGTTTCCGGGACTGTTCTCGTTTGTGGGTAGGCGTTATGTGAATGTGAGGCGGGCAAGCCCCGTACAGGCATTCTCGGCTTACTCAGGCCTGAGTATAGATCAAGAATATTCTTGTGCCGAATCTATCCATTTTTTTACCGCGAGGTGATTATTCTTTATCCAACAAACGGCTTGCGTCCGTAAAAGGCAGCGAAAATACCTTTGCCACAGCAGCGTGCATCAATTGGCCGCGATGGATATTCAACCCAGCGCGAAACCCGGCATCAGTTGCCAATGCTGCCAAGCCTGATTCAGCGAGGCGCAAAATATAGCTAAGTGTCGAGTTGGTCAAACCCAGTGTTGCCGTGCGCCCAACGGCACTGGGTATATTGGCAACACAGTAGTGGATTATTCCCTCTTCAACATAGGTAGGATGATGATGCGTAGTTGGGCGGGAGGTCTCAAAACATCCTCCTTGGTCGATAGCCACATCCACCAAAACAGACCCCTTAGCCATTTGCTTGATCGATTCGCGGCCAAGTAGCTTGGGCGCACTGGCACCGGTATTTAATACGCTCCCGATAACCAGGTCTGCATCCTGTGCGTAAGCCTCTATTCGCTCTTGCACTGCGTACTCACAGATCACCCGGCCACGCCAAAGATCATCCAGATAGCGCAAGCGCGCAATGGAGGTATCCATAACGCGCACCTGTGCTCCCAAACCAACCGCCATGGCAGCGGCATTGGCACCGACTACACCGCCTCCCAAAATCAATACATTGGCCGGTGTAACACCGGGAATTCCACCCAATAACACCCCTTTTCCGCCCTGCGCCATTTCCAAATGATGCGCGCCCGCCTGCACAGCCATACGCCCGGCAATTTCCGACATAGGTGCCAACAGTGGCAATCGCCCTTGGGCATCTGCAAGCGTTTCGTATGCGATACAACTCGCACCAGAGGACAACAATGCTTCGGTCAATGAACGGCTGGCAGCAAGATGGAGATAGGTAAATAAAATATGACGATCACTCAATAGCGCAAACTCTTCCGTTTGCGGCTCTTTCACTTTAACAACCAATTCTGCGCTGGCATAAACCTCCTCCAATGAATCCACCAACAAGGCCCCTGCCTGTTGGTAAGACTCATCACTAAACCCTGAAGCACTGCCAGCATTTTTCATCACATAAACACTGTGCCCTGCCCTGCGTAATTCCGCAGCACCTGCTGGTGTCAGGGCCACACGGTTTTCACCTGTTTTCACTTCCTTCGGGATGCCAATACGCATAAAAAACCCTATCTATTTATGAATATTTATCGTTGCTATTAATAACGAGTATAGCTGTGCTTTTGGCAGAAAATGGGGATGCAACGAGACATGACTTCAATCAACTACACACAACTACACACAACTACAAACAACAAAAACCTCATAAAAGATGAAACTGGCGCGACTTATGCTGGATATGCGATGTACCGTATTTTTGACACCAGACGCGCCGCAAAAACGGTACTACAGAGAGTAAATCCGTACTGTTGGCAATAAATGCTGACAATTTAGGACACTGCTGTGACAAAAATGGGGCGTATTGAGGTTGTTATGGGTATTGCTGTACAAGAACTGCGTGAGCTGGTTATTAGACCCTGCTTGCAACTGCTTAATGACGATTCTGATACCGCTGAAAACCTGCTGCTTGGCACTGCTGCACAGGAGTCGTTATTGGGACAACATTGTTTCTGTCAAAAAACAAACGGTTTGGGAATCTATCGGATCACAGCAGAAAAACATCGGGAATTATGGGACCAATATCTGGTGCAATTTCCCGAGCTTGCATCACTCCAGCGTGGCATGGCCAGCCAGCAACAATTTTTAAAAAACCCTCACAACGAACTCATCACCAATCTGGGTTACTCAACCGGCATGGCGTGGATGATTTACCGCCGCACCGGTATCGACCTCCAAAAACCTATTGAATTCGCCAGTCTTGCCACACTCTGGGCAGCGCATTTTGATAACGGCACAGGTGCCACGCGAAATGCTGACGATTTTGTCCAGACCTATCGGAATTTAATACTCGATGACAGCAAAAAATTAGTTGCCTAAGGATTGCGCCTGTCTTTCGCGCTCGTTTGGTTTGCAGCCTGCACGCCTGTTGTATTCGCAGATGAATGAACTGAGAAATGAAATAGAGAAATGAAATCAAAGCGAGTTACTATAGCGCTTTGTAATTCATCTGCAGAATCGAGTCGAACAGGAGTTTTTATGCCCACAAGCCCACTGGCTGGACAACTTTTACCCGCGGAATTGCTGGTAGACCTGCCCAAATTAATTGATGCCTATTACAGCAACAAACCGGATGTAGGCATTCCTGAACAACGTGTCAGCTTTGGTACATCGGGGCATCGCGGCTCATCGTTCAATACCAGCTTTAACGAAAACCATGTATTGGCGATCAGTCAGGCCATCTGCGATTACCGCACCCAAGCGGGCATCACCGGGCCGCTCTATGTGGGCATAGATACTCACGCACTTTCCGAGCCAGCTCAAATCAGCGCCGTTGAAGTATTGGCTGCCAATGGTGTGGAAATCATGCTCGCCAAAGATGGCGAATATACGCCAACACCAGCCATTTCCCATGCCATCCTCACCTACAACCGTGGCCGCACATCTGGCTTGGCCGATGGCATTGTGATCACACCATCGCACAATCCGCCCGACAATGGCGGCTTCAAATACAACCCGCCCAACGGTGGCCCTGCTGACAGCGACATCACCAACTGGATGCAAGCGCGCGCCAATGAATTGCTGGAAAATAATTTGCGCGATGTAAAACGCATGGATTATCACCAGGCAATTAAATCAGCGACTACCCATCACCACGATTACATACACAACTACGTTAAAGATTTGATTAACGTTATTGATATGGATGCAATTCGTGGAGCCAATGTGCACATGGGCGCAGATCCACTCGGTGGAGCCGGCGTGAATTTTTGGAGCGCGATCGCCGATTATTATCAGTTGAACTTGAAAGTCCTGAACACCGCAGTCGATAAAACATTTTCATTTATGACGGCCGACTGGGATGGAAAAATCCGGATGGACCCATCATCTGCCTACACCATGCAAGGCATGGTTGATCGTCGCAATTTATTTGATGTCGCATTCGCATGTGATGCCGACCACGACCGTCACGGTATTGTTGCGCCCAGCTGCGGCTTATTGCCACCCAACCATTACCTCGCGGTTGCTATTGAATATTTATTTCAAAACCGCCCGTTGTGGAAAGCCGATACTGCGATTGGCAAAACTGTTGTCAGCAGCGCGATGATCGACAATGTGGCAAAAAAAATTGGGCGTCGCTTATACGAAGTGCCCGTCGGTTTTAAATGGTTTGCTCCGGGCTTGTTCGATGGATCACTCGGCTTTGGCGGTGAAGAAAGCGCCGGCGCGTCATTCTTGCGCATTGATGGCAGTGTATGGACTACCGATAAAGACGGCATTATTCCATCGCTATTGTCCGCTGAAATAAAAGCCAAAACTGGCCGTGATCCTGGCGAGTGTTACAAAATTCTCGCGGATGAATTTGGTCATGCAGCGGAAGCACGGGTAGAAGCGCCAGCCAATACCGCACAGAAAAAAGCCTTGTCAAAATTATCGCCAGCGCAAATTACATCCACTGAATTGGCGGGCGATAAAATTGAAAACATCCTCACCAATGCACCGGGCAATAATGTCGGGTTCGGCGGCATAAAAGTGATGAGTAAAAACGGCTGGTTCGCGGCGCGCCCATCCGGTACGGAAGAAATTTATAAAATCTATGCGGAAAGCTTTAAAGGCAAAGAACACCTGCAGCAGTTGATTGCAGAAGCACAGGTGATTGTGGATAAAGCGATTTCGTAATTTTTTAATCCCCCCTGCCCCCCTTTTTCAAAGGGGGGTGGTAACAACGCCTAACTCATCGTTGGCAATGGAATCCACTCAACTTCACCGGGCACCATTTCAAAACCACCGTTTGTCCAACGCTCACCCGCTGCACGAACTTTTTCACGCGATGATGCAACAAAATTCCACAAAATAAATCGCTCACCATCCAAAGGTTCTCCACCCAGCAATAAAATGCGCGCGCCGCTTACCGTGGAAATAACCGCGTGTTCATCCAACACAGCCAAGTGATATTCCGGCACAGGCTCATCGTTCACGGTCACATTTCCCCATGCGACATAAATCGCTAATTCCTGCTGCGGAAAATCCGGTTGGTATTTTGTTTCTGCGCCGAGCGATAGATCAATGTAAGTTGTTTTGCTCGCTGTTTTTACCGGCGATTCAACACCAAATGCACTTCCAATCAAAACACGCGCACTCAGTGCAGGTAAATTTACCGATGGAATTTCATCTGCCGCGTAATGCGCAAATGAGGGATCGCAATCTTCAACGGCTGTTGGTAATGCCAACCAGGTTTGGATACCTTCAACAGTGTCATGCTGCTCGCGAATATCCTCAGGCAAGCGCTCGGAATGGACTATCCCCTTACCTGCGGTCATTAAATTAATCGCACCCGGCTCTATGCGTTGCACGCTTCCCAAACTATCGCGGTGCATCATGGCACCGGAAAATAAATAGGTGACCGTTGCCAGACCAATATGCGGATGCTGGCGCACATCGCCTGCGGTAGTGCCCGCTTCAAAATGCGCTGGCCCCATGTGATCGACAAAAATAAATGGGCCAACACGTTGCTTGATGCGCGATGGCAATAAACGTTTGACGGTAAAACCAATGTCCTGTGTACGCGGCGGAATTAATAGTGTCATGATGAAATACTCTTAATAGATAATTTTTTGTTTCAATTTGTTTTCAAAATGATTAAGCAGTGCCGTTAACCGATAAGGCTGGTACTTACGTTGTTTATAGACCGCATAAACCGGCGTCAGTTGCCCTTGGTATTGACCTTCTAACAATTTCACCAACCTGCCCTGTGCAATATCGTTGCTCAAATCAAGCGCCGATTTATACACAATACCCTGCCCTGCAAGCCCCCAACGCCGCACGACTTCACCGTCATTGGTGTGACGGTTGCCTTGGATGGGGATTTCAATCGTTTTTCCATCGCGATAAAAAATCCACTGATTGTAAGGGCGGTCATTGCGATAAAAATACAAACAATTGTGATGGACCAAATCTTCCAATGAGTCCAGTGGCGGCATACGGGCGATATACGCAGGCGATGCCGCCAATATGCGCTGGTTGTCGCATAATTTGCGTGCAACAAGCGAGGAATCTTTTAATTCGCCGTAGCGAATCACCATATCCAAATTATCGCGATACAAATCCTGCATAAAATCGGAAAAATCCAGCCGCAAACTCACGCGCGGAAATTGCTGCTGGAATTCATCCAAAATATCCAGCAATAAATGCCTCCCCAAATCAGACGGCAGCCCCACACTGATCTCCCCAGCCACTGCCGTTTGCAGGTTGCGCAGTTCCGACTCGGCGTCATCCAACACTGCCAAGGCTTGCTGCACATAAGGAATCAGGCTCTGCCCTGCCGCGCTTAAATGCAGGCTACGTGTAGTTCGTTCAATCAGATTAACATCCAACGCAAGCTCCAGGCGCTTGATCGCCGCTGACACTGCCGCATTGGTGATATTCATCTGGCGCGCGGTTTCGCTCATATTGCCGCTTTCAGCCACACGCAGAAAAAATTCCAAATCCTGAAGGGAATAGGCTTTAGGCATCAAATCACCCATTATCAAAAATTATTTAACAGTCATTTAAACAGAATAACGATTATCAAAATAATATCCAATGCCTACACTGGCTACAGATAACTACTCACTGGAGCGATTCCTTATGAAAGCCGTTGCCCTTAAAGCCTATTTACCCATCTCTAACCCCGAATCCCTGCTCGATGTCACACTCGATGCGCCCACACCAACCGGTCATGACATTCTGGTGGCAGTTGAGGCGATATCGGTAAACCCGGTGGATACCAAAGTGCGAGCGCCCAAACCCAAGGTAGAGGAACACTACCGCGTTCTCGGGTGGGACGCCGCGGGACGCGTGGTCGCTGTGGGTGAGGATGTCACCCTGTTCAAGGTGGGCGATCCGGTTTTCTATGCTGGCAGCATTGCGCGGCCGGGCAGCAACAGTGAACTCCAATTGGTCGATGAGCGTATTGCAGGCCATAAACCAAAATCGCTCAGCAGCGCGCAAGCAGCGGCTATTCCTCTCACCGCGATTACCGCATGGGAAGGATTATTTGATCGCCTGCAGATTCCCCAAGGGAAAAATAACCCGGCAAAAAACCTACTGATTATTGGCGGTGCCGGTGGCGTGGGTTCGGTTGCCATCCAACTGGCCAAAGCACTTACCAATGTCACCGTCATAGCAACAGCATCGCGCGCCGAATCCTCGGATTGGTGTAAAAAATTGGGCGCCGATGTGGTTATCGATCACCACAAACCGTTTCTTGCACAACTGCAGGCGCAAGGCATTCATCATGTCGATTATATTTTTTGCCTGAACAACACCGACCAGCATTGGAGCAACATGGCAGATGCAATTAAACCCCAGGGGCATATTTGTTCGATTGTGGAAACCAGTAGCAACCTGGATCTAAACCTACTGAAAAATAAATCCGTCAGTTTCAGCTGGGAATTTATGTTTACACGTTCGCTCTACAACACCGACGATATGATTGAACAGCACCATTTACTCAACCGGGTTGCAGCACTGATTGATGAAGGGCACATCATTACCACCGTTACCGACGTATTGAGCCCAATCAATGCCGAAAACCTGCGCAAGGCACACGCGCAATTGGAATCAGGCACGACCATTGGCAAGCTTGTGTTAGAAAATTGGCCAGCGTAAAACCAACATTGACATTCAACACGGCAAACGAGAATCAGGAAAATAGCTATGAGCGATACACTGTTGTTCACTCCACTTAGCGTAGGTAATTTCACCGTCAACAACCGCATACTGATGCCGCCGATGACACGTTGCCGCTCCGCGCAACCGGGTGACATCCCCACGGATTTAATGGCGACCTATTACGCCCAACGCGCAAGTGCGGGTTTAATCATCACCGAAGCCACACAAATTTCCCCGCAGGGAAAAGGTTACTCATTTACGCCCGGCATTTATTCAACAGAACAAACCGAGGGTTGGAAAAAAGTCACTGCGGCAGTGCATGCAAACAATGGAAAAATAATTAACCAACTGTGGCACGTGGGGCGTATGTCGCATCCCGTGTTTCACAATGGCGAGCTTCCGGTAGCGCCTTCTGCAGTACCTTTTCAAGGGCAAATCTGGTTTTACGATGAGGCAAAACACAGCGGCGAAAAACTGGATTGCCCCACCCCACGCGCATTAACGCAAAATGAGATCAAACAGATCGTGGAGGATTATCGCCATGCTGCCGCAAACGCGATGGCAGCCGGTTTTGATGCGGTGGAAATTCACGGAGCAAACGGTTATTTAATTGATCAGTTCTTACGGACTACCTCTAACCAGCGCACCGATGAATACGGTGGCTCGCAAGAAAACCGCTTACGTTTTTTACAAGAAGTGGTTACAGCAATCGTCAATGAAATTGGTGCAGAGCGCGTTGGTATCCGTTTGGCTCCGTTTATTACCGCACGCGGTATGAACTGCCCGGAAATTTTGGAAACCATTCAAAAAGCGGCGCAATTTTTACAGGCGCAAGGTATTGCTTATATACATCTCGCAGAAGCCGATTGGGACGATGCACCACAAGTCACTGAAGAATTTCGCATTCGCTTGCGCAACAACTTCAAAAAAGGCGCGATTTTTGTCACCGGCAAATACACCAAAGATGCAGCCGAGGCTATTTTGCAGCAAGGCTATGCGGATATGGTTGGCTTTGGCCGCCCGTTTATTGCCAACCCAGATTTGCCTGCGCGCCTGGCCAACAACTGGCCATTAGCACAGCTCATTCCCGATGCACTGTTTGGTGGAAACGAACGCGGATATTCTGATTTTCCTGCTTACCAACCACAGACCTGAGTAATCAGGTAAAAAAATCCCGCCGGTTTATTCGGCGGGATTTTTTAATACATATTTAAAACACACAGTCACAACACATTCATTCACTTGTAGGGTTGATATTACTTGTAGTGCTGATATTAATAGTCGCGTGCGAAAGCAATTTGTGGATCGGGCATTTTTCTACAATACCCAATAATTGCGCGCGCTGTTCATCACTTAAATCCCCCACAAATTGAATATTCATCGCCAGATTATATTCGCCCGATTTTTCTTTTGAGCTATCGCGCTCAACATCAATATTGACTGACTCCAATGGCATACCACGGCGCTTGGCAAACATGGTCAGTGTAATTGCCGTGCACGCTGCTAATGAAGAATCCAGCAAATCGTGTGGATCAGGTGCGCTGTCTTCACCGCCCACATCTGCTTTGACATCAGCAAATAGTTCGTGGTTATTGATACGGATTTTTTGGCGATAAATACCGCTGTTATCTTTTTCTAAATGAACCATTCTGGCCTCGTCGTATTTACGGATTAAATTCTGCAGTTCAGCGGCAAATGTTTAATATCAATATCCGTCCTGTTCTCACCTACTGCTTGCATACCGGGCGGAGCTTCTGCTTTGCCACAATTCCAGGAAATGGGGCTTTCGGGAGAGTCTTTTACCACTATCGGTTGGATACTCAGTGTTTTACCTTTTAATTCCGGGTGTGCCTTGTTGCCAAAACGCAGATGAAATGCGCCATCTTTTAGATCGATACGGTCAACATAATTACCCAGCAGTTTATCGGGGGGAGGAATATTGGCTTCCTGATTATTCTTTAAAAACACATTGGCGCTTTTGTAATAAAACTCGACCAGTTTTTTATAATCACTGATTAACTCAACCGATTCGGTCACCTGACGGCGGCTGATGGTAGGGTCAGGTGTTGGCATTGCCATGAGTGCAATAATGGCGATAATTGCTACCACCACCATCATTTCTATCAACGTAAAACCATTTTTCACTTTCACACAGAATCCCTTTTTCATTTACGTAAAAGATTAGCGGATAAACTTTGCGACATACCAACAACTGGCATGCAATTCAAAGTTCCGCTCCTTCGCCCACTTCAAACCCGTTCGCACCAGCTTTTCGGCAAAGCCCTGCCCGCGAAACGCAGGCGGGACAAACGTACTGTAAAAATCAATTGCCTCTATGCCCGCATTGGTAAATAAGCGATAGGCCAATACCGCTTCATCCCCTTCATGGCGGATAACAAACCGGTTTTCCTCAACTAAATGCAACACATCTGTCATCACAATGTCCACTCCCCCATTAATGAGACATTTCTAAACTAGAGTTTTCCAGTTGTGCTCGATAAGCGGCTGGTGGTAAATGACCAAGGCTTTCATGTGTTCGTTCCTCGTTGTAATCCATTCGCCAAAACCAGGCCATTTCACGCACCTGTGTTAACGATTCAAACAAATACGCATTTAAAAACTCGCGCCGGAAAGAACCGTTAAAACGCTCAACAAAACCATTTTGCTGCGGCTTGCCCGGTTGGATATAAACAAGCTTGATATCATTTTCTTCGCACCAATCCGTTAACCTTGCCGATATCAGCTCAGGTCCATTATCGACACGTAATTGTGTTGGTAATCCACGTTCAATCTTGAGCTGCTCCAGCGTGCGAACCACACGCTCAGCCGGTAATGATGTATCTATTTCAATGGCCAAACACTCACGCGTTCCTTCATCCAAAATATTCAATGTACGAAAGCGTTTGCCGCAATACAAACTATCGTGCATAAAATCCAATGCCCATTGATGATTAGCTTGCGCAACAACAACCAACGGTTGAACAATTCGCTTAGGCAATACACGTTTAACACGACGTTTCAAATTCAGGCCCATCTGGCAGTACACACGATATACGCGCTTGTGATTGAACAGATAACCTTTGTGGCGAATGCGACCGTAGCATTTCCAGAAACCTGCTTGCGGTGAGCGTTTTAGTTCGTTGTTAATCGCATCAATGACAGCAGCATCCCGCTTACGCCAGTCGCTTTCAGAGCGGTAGTAACTGGCTCGACTGATATCTGCCAACTTGCAAGCACTGGCAATATCAAGACCGCGTTCAACCAGGGCCCGGGCGCAACTTTTCCTCTCTGCTGTCACCAACCCTTTTTTTCAAATAACTCCTTCATCGCCTGGTTTTGAAGGCTGACATCAGCAAACATTTTTTTCAGCTTGGCGTTTTCTTCTTCAAGCTCGCGCATGCGTTTAAGTTCAGAGTTATCCATACCGCCGTATTTTGATTTCCAGTTGTAGTAAGTCGCGTTGCTAATACCGTGCTTACGGCAAGCTGCTTCTACTTTCACTCCTGCATCCACTTCTTTGAGAATGCTGAATATCTGGGTTTCAGTAAATCGTGATTTTTTCATAATGGCCTCCTGAGGTAATATTCTCAGAAAACTCCAGTTATGTCTGTCTCAGGATAGGGGAAGTGGACAACAACCTCTGATTGTTTTACTGCACTCATAATTATCTGTTCAGTGTAGGGCAAAGCGTAAAGACAACGCATAAAAAAATCCCCCACTGCGTGCGCAAATGGGGGATTTTTCAGACAGCGGGCATGCTCGCTTTACACTTTCGCGCCCCACAGGTCATATTCGTCCGAGTGTTCAATCAATACATTCACCAAATCACCCGGCTTCACGTTTTCTTCGCCGTTCAAATACACGCAGCCATCAATTTCTGGTGCATCCGCAAAGCTACGGCCAATCGCGCCTTCGTCGTCAACCTCATCAATCAACACCTGTAAGGTCTGACCGACTTTTTGTTTCAAACGTTCAGTTGAAATCGCCTGTTGCAATTGCATAAAGCGGTCATAACGCTCTTGCTTGATGTCATCAGGCACCGGATCGGGCAATTCATTCGCCTTGGCACCCTCAACCGGCGAGTATTGGAAGCAACCCACGCGATCCAATTGCGCCTCTTGCAAGAAGTCCAACAATTGTTGGAAATCCTCTTCAGTTTCACCGGGGAAGCCCACAATAAAGGTGGAGCGGATGGTGAGATTAGGCACTTGCTCACGCCAGCTTTTGATGCGCTCCAGGGTTTTTTCAACCTGACCCGGGCGACGCATTTTGCGCAGCAGTGTCGGGCTTGCGTGTTGGAATGGAATATCCAGATACGGCAATACTTTGCCCTGCGCCATCAGCGGAATGATGTTGTCCACGTGCGGATACGGGTACACGTAGTGCAAGCGCACCCACACACCCAGCTCGCCCAATGCTGCCGCGAGCTGGTACATATCGGTCTTGAGCGGGCGACCATCCCAGAAATCGGTGCGGTGTTTGATATCAACACCATAGGCCGAAGTATCTTGCGAGATCACCAGCAACTCTTTCACGCCCGCCTTGACCAAGCGCTCCGCTTCGCCCATCACCTGGCCAATGGGGCGGCTCACTAATTTCCCGCGCATATCGGGGATGATGCAGAAGCTGCAGGAATGGTTACAACCTTCAGAGATCTTGAGGTACGCGTAGTGGCGCGGTGTGAGTTTGATGCCTTGTGGCGGCACCAAGTCAGTAAAGGGGTTGTGCTGGGGCGATGGCGGCAAATGCTCATGCACTTGCGACAGCACCTCTTCATAGGCGTGAGCGCCAGTAACGCCCAATACATTCGGGTGAATCTGGATGATTTCGTCTTTCTTGGCACCCAGGCAACCCGTCACCAACACTTTGCCATTCTCGGCCAAGGCTTCACCAATCGCACCTAATGACTCTTGCACCGCGCTATCGATAAACCCGCAGGTGTTCACAATCACCATATCGGCATCGTTATAGGTCGGCACAATGTTGTAGCCTTCCATGCGCAGCTGGGTCAGGATCCGCTCGGAATCCACCAGATTTTTAGGGCAGCCGAGCGACACAAACCCAATGGTATTGCCCTTGTTGGCACCGCCAACCGCTTGACTTGCAAGGGTTTTCGCCGGGGTTTCCAAGGTGGTGGTCTGTGAAGGGTCGAAGGTATTAACAGTCATAAAGTCTCGCGCAGTGAAGGAGGCGGAAAAGAGCCTGAAAAAAGTCGGCGGATTGTACATGAAGCACGTAAAACTTCCATCCAAATCTGGATAAAAAACAACCAAACAAGAATGAGAAAACCCGTCGTGCCCATCTGGCTGGTCAGGGGGATTCGCCATTAGCCCTGCGCTTATAACGCAGAGCCGTAATGCAGATTCCCGTTATATGGGCATGCGTTCACACGCGCTGCGGATCGCTTCCAGCGCCTGCACAATAACGTCCTTCCGTGTGCCGATATTCATGCGCATAAAACCGCTACCGCCCTCACCAAACACCGTGCCGGGGTTCATGCCGACTTTGCAGGTTTTGACAAAAAAATCACGCAGGGCTGCATCGCTCAAACCCAGCCCGCGGCAATCCAACCACAGCAAGTAAGTTGCTTCGGGTTTGATCATGCGGATGCGCGGAATTTCACGGGCGATAAAGTCCGCCGCAAAATCCCGTGTGGTTTCAAGGTAGGCCATCAACGCATCCAACCAAGCATCTCCCCCGCGATAGGCCGCTTCAAATGCGGTGATACTGAGCGGGTTGTAATTGCCCACATGCAGCGCTTCAAACGCGCGCTTCATTGCAGTGCGCTGTTGTTCATCAGGGATCACTAACGCCGATAATCCCAAACCGGGAATGTTGAACGTTTTATTCGGCGCAATCGCGGTGATAATTTTATCGCCCGGTTGTGCAAGGCGGCCGAGCATAGTGTGTCTTACACCGGAGAACAGTAAATCGCAGTGAATATCATCCGAGAGAATAGTCAGGTCATAGCGGCGCGCGACTTGCAACACCTGCTGCAATTCCTGCTCAGTCCATACACGCCCCACCGGATTATGCGGCGTACACAGCAACAATAATTTCGCACCGTTTTTTGCGCAGCTTTCCAAATGGTCAATATCCATTTCATAACGGCCATTTACTTCGCGCAGCGGGTTGTTCACCAGTTGGCGGTTATTCGTGGTGACCGCTGAAAAAAACGGAAAATACACCGGCGGCTGCACAATAACGCCCTCGCCCTCCTGCGCAAACGCTTGCACCGCCGCAAACAAAGAAGGCACCACACCCGGTGCCAACACAATCCATTCGCGTTTGATTTCCCATTGGTGACGGCGCTGAAACCAATCGATGATCGACTGATACAAACTTTCAGGATAAAGCGAATACCCAAACACCGGATGCGCAATCCGCGCTTGCAACGCCTGCACAACACAATCCGGCACCGCAAAATCCATATCCGCCACCCATAACGGGCTGACATCGGTAGTACCAAAATATTGCTGACGGCCATCAAACTTTACGGAGTCGGTATTTTCGCGGGAAATGATTTGATCAAAATTAAAAGGCATAAAAAGACGCTAACCAAAGGAGGGATAAGAACGGGTTTGGTTGCATGATATACAACAAATTGCAGCATGGGCAATTTTCACGCCTTTGCCCATACCAACTCAAAATGGATGATTCAGCTACTCGAAAATTTTCTTAGCAGTGGGTCTGCATAGCAAGGTAGGTTTGCGCAAAAGCAATTGGTGGCTTTCTTGAATCGCCATTTTGGGCGATGAGATAACAGGCGTACTGGGTAAGCATTACATCATCAATCTCACGCTGGTGCCCGAGCCTAACTCGACCATTTTCCCGAGGTCGGCAAAATGGTCTGCAATAGCATGACACAAATGGTACTCCGCCTCTGTATGCCCTAATGCAACCGCCCTATTCCAATAATCAATAGCCTCAGTTTTATTTTCCTTAACCCCGTAACCAAAAAACAACATATATCCCAAATTGCTAAGCGCACTAATTTGCAACTCGACATATTCATCAGGAATATCATCCAACAGAGAAAGTTCTTTCCATAATGCTACTGACTTTTCGTACTGCTCATTTCTGTAATGACAAGTACCGGTATAAAACAACCTCTCTGCTTGCGGCGAATCTTCAGTGAGCTTTATATCCGCCAATGAGCATGGTTCATTGGCGAGTACGAAGTGAGAACAGAGGATTAACATTAAAAAAGGAAGTATTTTCATTTTCTTTCCTTGTGAAGAGCGATGTTCAATCTTGGGCTTTCTTCAATGCAAAGGTAATTGTTCATGTAGGTTGGGCAGCTATGCCCAAAATTTTTTGATCATTGAATAGATTTGTTGGGCATGACTGCCCAACCTACCGCTACTCACTTTCAGCCTTAAGCACCTCAGCAGCCTTTAATAATTGCAATGTCCGCCCTATATCGGTTGATTCAACAACTGTAGTTTCCTTTCCACTAAATCGATTCAATATGTGAGTAACAAGTTCATCCATAGTGATAATTTTGATATTTATTTCAGCACCATATTTTAAAAAGCGATCTTTCAGAACTTTAGAGTTTTCGAGTCTTTCACGATATTCCTGCGCATCTCTGCCGCGCAACTTGGTCACGGCAATATAATAAGTAAATGAAGTTTGACCTGTTTGATCCTGAAGGGTTTTGAGGAAAGCACATAACCACTTGGTGGAGACCAATTCCCTGAAATACTTCCACCCTTCCCGCTTTTGAAAATCTTGCGAGCGCTCGTTATATTCCGCCTCACCCTCAAGAACAGCCAACCACTTTTTAGCATCAAACCCGCTTTGCCACGATTTACAAGTAACAACAGAAACACGTTCACTGCCTTTTTTAATTGGTGAAAAAGCCAATATATCGATATCGGAATGAACAGAATCTTGTTTTGAGCTGTATTGCTCATCATCCTTCGATGGACGAAATTTAACATTATGCTTCACAAACCAACCATCTTGTGAAACAAACCAATCCGCCACAATTTGTTCAAGAATGTCTTCTTTCAAAGCTAATTCCTAATTTATTTCGATAACGTTATTTTTTATCATGAGGCTGCTAACGGCCAAAAGCGGAAGTTTGAGATTAGGCCATTGGGCAGTCTATCTTGCTGCTGTTTTAAAGTTAAGAAAAAAGGGCCCAGCGCATACACATTATTCCTCTTGCTCTTCGATAATTCTCTTTGCCTGATGAAATGATTCACATTTTCGAAGATAATCTTTGCAAAAACCTGATAACCTTTCAGAAGGGTTGGACAAGAGCTCTATGGTTTCTAAAGCTTCCCTTATCCGTCTCTTTCTATGTGCTCGTTTAATATCAGTATCAGCCTGCATATAATCATTTATCGCAAGATTTAATGACTCACTAAAGTCATGTAGGCTCACCAAGATATCTGCTCTAGGCTTCATCAATCGAACAGAATTTAGTCCACACACCTTTATGGTTAATTCTCCAATCTCCTTGTAGGGGTTGTCATTTGCAGAGATTTTAATATCTTTGTAGTGGAAGACCTCGTCTGGATCTACATCATAAGGATTAACTATCGGCGCTATAATAGTGTCGTGATCATCTTTACTTCCGTTGCATCTTCTGCAAGCTGGTAAAAAGTTTTCCCATTGAAAAGCCAGATTTGGATATATTGATTTCGGAGCAAAGTGTTCAACTTCGATATTTCCACTTTCTCCTGGCTTGGTTTCACAGAAAGCACATTTCTGAAATGAACTATCGAATAAGCTATTTTTAATATCTTGGTGCCTGTAATGAACAAGTAGCTTCTGCTTTTCTTCCTTTGAGATTTTTGAGTAACTTCCATTGACAGAAACAGCATTAATTAACTCAGATGTCCATTGGCTCTCATTGTGAGCAAGTATGTCTGGTTTGGACTTGCGACTTAACTTAATCATTGTATGGCCACCATAGACGCATACTTAGCCTTCAGCACCGTCAATATTGAGTCGCTTGGATGTGCGATTTCTGCCAAATTGGTAATCGCTTGCTTTAACTTATCTACAGATCCTGATTCAACTATATCAAAAGCATAAGAAATTGCTTTTTCGTATTCTTTGTTGTCTAAACTCACAACCCCCATTACTTCTGATAGGATTTGATCTGTATTCCAACCTGAGAACTTCTTCGGACTCGGCTTTAATCGGTACTCACTTTGACTCGGGCTTCTTGTCATTATAAGAACTTCATTTTCTTGAGCAGAAGAAAGCAAGTGTGGCGAATGTGTTGTAACGATGAACTGTATATTTGGAAATAGATTTACCAATCCATTTCTCAACGTAAATTGCCACTCAGGGTGAAGATGAAGATCTAGCTCATCTATCAATACAGTGCCTGTTGCCTTAGCTGCAATCCGTTCTCCTTCTTTTCTAGTTCCTTCAATCCACTCGAATATATTAGCAATAATAGTCAATACTGCTTGAAAGCCAGCAGAAAGCTCCTCTATGTAACATTTCTCTCCATAAATGGAAAAAATTGGTTCTAGATCTCTACCTGTCTCAACATAAGAAAAGTTACTGTTAAATGGGGCCAGCAATGGAAGTGATGCAATCATATGAGCCCAGTTAGTCCTCTCCTCTTTTGCCCATTCTTTATCAATTATAAAATAACGATTAATAAACCATTGTTTAATGTTGCTTGCCTTTTCTCCATACAATGACTTTGTACCATTCGAGGAGTATTGTTTTATCTGCGCTTCGTAAGTAGCCTCTCTGGTCAGTCCCCTTATTTCTTGATACTTAATACTTCTTTCTGTACCAATAAACAGAGGGCAAAAACCATTCAATTTATCTGTCGACTGATGCACTGAAAAAGACTCTCGGCCATTTTCAATTTCGGGTGCAATCCATAACTTTATTTCTTGCTTTCTATATCCCTGAACACTAATGGAATTTTTCGCAAGCCCAATTCTCTTTTTTGCTCCGACAACGGTTAAGTCCGTCCAAAATTCGGCACCCTCTTTGAATCTTGAGTACTGAATTGAGCTGTGATTAAAGCAGTGAGAAATTCCTGCAAGAATGGAGGTTTTTCCGCAACCATTAGGGCCGGCGATAAAATTAAATCCACGATTAAACTCAACATCCAGCTCACTAAATTGTCTAAAGTTTTTTAAATGAAGCCTTTCAATATGTGTTGTTGTCAATTTTTTATTCCTCATGGGTAGCATTACCCAATGTATCTATCCAAATAAATATTTTAAATTGCGCTTTGAGCACATTCCCGCCCTTCACTCTGTTGAGGTTCGCAAGCTCAGTCTGCGCGACCCGCCTTAACCTACAAATGCATATAAATAAATTGCGGTGGAATTTTTACGTGGACATTTGAGCTGATTAAAACTGCAGGAGAGAAGCGAGGAGATTAGGGGCAGATGACGATGTAAAAAGAAATGCTTTTTAATGTCCATAATTCCATAGCAGCCAAGTCAGAGCTTATCCAAAATTCCATAGTGCTTTCCCTACTCTGCCGATACTGCTGTGGTCATTCCTATGACTGAAACCGCAAAGACTATGCGGTTTATTGCGCCAGATCATATTACACGTTATTACACGCACGCAACCGGTGTGTTGGTGCAGGCGCTTTTAGATGTTTAGCCATTCCCCCATCGCCCGTTGCCATATTGCAAAACGCTGTTGCAGTGCCGGGTTTGGTTGTGGGGTGAATATGTCTTCTTGTAGTGGAGGCTTCCAGCTTTGCGGTAAACCGGCGGCCATGCAGGCGGCACCTTGTACGGTGGCATCCGGGTTGTCGCTGCGGTGGACGTTGGCGTGGGTGAGGTCGGCAATTTTTTGGCAGACGGCGTCGGCTTTGCTGAAGCCGCCGCTGATGATGATTTTTTTGGTTGCGCCCAACTGATTCATTAATTGCACGTTGATAACAATTTGGAAAATAACCGATTCAATCCACGCGAGAATTTTTTGCTCTGGCGATAATGTTTTGCTGAACTGCGGTTGCAAATCCGTTCGCCAATAAGGTGCGCTTAATCCGCCCACAGCATTTAAAAAATAACAATCACCTGCCGGATTTAATAACAGCGCTTGTTCCATTTTTTGCGGCGTAATATCCACACCGGTTTGTTCTTTTATAAAACCTATTGCAGACGCTGCACCGTTTACGGTTGCCTCCCATGCGTAGAGGGGTTTGTGCACTGGCTCATGTTCACATTCATATGCATAACAGGTTGGCGATGCAACTTGCGTAGGTGATGATAAAAACGTTTGCGAAAAATTGGCTTCATACGGAAACCATAACGGGCTGATAAGCAAACCGTCTGGCGCGTGCAGGTTGTCGCTCATGCGTTGGATAAACGCGCCGGTGCCGATATTAATGTACACACTATCGGGTTCAGGTAAACCGCGTGCAAAAAGTGATGCGCCTTGGTCGCGTGCGCTGGCGGTGAAAGGAATTAAATGATCGCCCAGTTTTAGGTTGCCGAAGTGGCTATTGTGATAAAGGCATTGCGGCAATACTGCGCGCGGAATGTTGAACATATCCAATAGCGATTGATCCCATTCGTTGCGCTGCAAATTCCATAACAGCGTGCGCTGCGCGTGGCCGGGATCGACAAGGGTATTTTTATGACCTGCGGAATCGCCCTCTAGCAAGTGCCAAAAAAAATAACTGACAATCGGCCCAATACTGAGGCGATTATTTTTTTGCGCTTGCGCAACACGTACATTATTGTCCAGACACCAACGCATTTTGCTTGCGCCGTAATGTGGCGACACACGCAAACCCGTTAATTGTTGTGCTTGTGTATGCGAGAGCGAAACGGCATTTAAATAGGGCTCGCCGCGAATATCTTGCCAGCTCAATACCGGTGTAAGCGCTTCACCGGTTTTATTATCCCAACATAAAAGCGATGAGCCCTGCCCTGCAAAACTCGCAGCCTTGATGCGTTTTATATCATCGCCCAAATGTTGTTGGATGTTGTGCAAACACTCGCGAATGCCGGACAGAATTTCCTCGGGGTTTTGTTCAATATGGGGATACGTAGAATCGCCCACAACATCGTCCACAACATGATGCTGCGTGGCGCAAGCAGCGGAATAACTGCAGATGTGTTGGCCGGTGTGCGTGTAAACCGCAACGCGGCTGCTTTGACCGCCCTGATCTATTGCTAAAAATAAATCAGTGGATGACAGATTGGTGGTGAGGAATGAATCGGAAACGCTGGAGGGTTTTGACATAACACTTGCCTAATGGGGTTATTAGGCAAGTGTAGGATGAAATGAAAAAATTACTCGCCTGTTTATTATTCCCCTAAGTTGGGGTTTGGCATAAATCCGGCGTAGGGAAAAGGAGTGACTTTATCCGCACCGCCTTTAATATCGATAATTTTGGCTGGGCCTTCTTTTTCCACTTCATCGATACGCACAATGGCGTGCATCGGAATGTAGGAGCGTTTTACGCCAGCAAATTCATTTTTGAGCTTTTCTTCTGCCGGGTCGATCAACAGCCCGCTGCGCTCACCAAAGACAAACTCTTCAATCTCAATAAAACCGTACATCTCACTTTGGTAAATCGCCGAGCAAAATACTTCGTAAACCTGACCCTGGTTAAGGAATATCACTTTGTAAACGGGTTTGGCTGCCATAACGTTCTCTTGGTCACTCGCTGTATTACTTGATCAATCATAAAAACAGGGCGATGGATTCGGGCACCCTGCGAGGGCGCGCAGGATAACATATGTTTTTACTATTCTCGCCTCACCTGAACATTTTTCATACAGGCCGGTTAGTAGATTCGGTTATGACAGGTTTAATCTGCTGCGATATTCACCGGTGCCGCGTGTTTGGGTGGCGCTTTCAGCAGCAGCAATAACGGCAAGGCGGCGATGGTTACCCACATCATCAATTGAAAATCCTGCAAGTACGCAAGCGTAGCGGCTTGGCGCTGGACTTCACTGTTGATCGCCATTAGCCCCTGCGTGGTGCTGATGTCCCAATGGCCGGACTCGCCGACTTTGGAAAGCGCCTGATTGTACGGGGTAATGTAATCCGCAAAGGCGGCGTGGTTTTTCTGGATGTTTTGCTGCAATTCCGCCATCACCACCGAGATACCAATGCTGCTGCCGATGTTGCGCGTCAGGCTAAACAGCGCGGTGCCTTCATTGCGGTAGCGACCTTCAAGGCTTGCAAAGGCAATGGCCGACAGCGGCACGAAGATAAAACCAAGGCCAACCCCTTGTACAACGCTGGTGCGGATGATGTCCCAACTGGTGATGCTGGTGTTGAACAGCGTCATTTCCCACAGCGAAATGACCGTCAGCAATAACCCGAAAAATACCTGGTAGCGCGGATCTATTTTGCCTGCGATCCTGCCCACCACCATCATCGAAAACATCACACCCATGCCGCGCGGTGCCATCACCAAGCCCACATCCACTACCGGATACCCCAGCAGGTTTTGCAGAAACGGCGGCAACAGCGCCATGGTCGCGAGCAAAATAATCCCCACTACGAACATAAAAATCAGGCCGATGGAGAAGTTGCGGTCTTTAAAAATCACCGGTTCGATAAACGGCTGCTTGTAGGTGAAGATGTGGCTGATAAACCAGTAAAAGCCCAAAGCCATGAGGATGCATTCAACAATAATTTCCGGGCTATGGAACCAGTTTTGGCTCTCGCCGCGGTCCAGCATCATCTGCAAGGCACCGATGCCCAAACTTAAAAACGCAAAACCCAGCAAGTCAAAATGGCGGCTTTTATCGACCGCCGTTTCTTTCACACTCGCCATTACGCCCAACCACGCCAATATCCCCAGCGGCACATTGATGTAAAACACCCAGCGCCAACTGTAATGCTCGGTAAGCAAACCACCGAGTGTCGGCCCGAGAATAGGCCCGAGCACTACGCCCATCCCCCACACCGCCATCGCCTGACTGTGTTTTTCTTTGGGATAGGTATCGAGCAGAATCGATTGCGATAACGGCACCAGCGCAGCACCGAATATCCCCTGCAACAAGCGGAATATCACCACTTGCGACAAATTCTGCGCCGCGCCACAGAGCATAGAGGCGATGGTAAAACCGGCAATAGACCAGAGCATCAAGCGCTTGCGGCCAAAGCGATCCGACAAAAAACCGGTAAGCGGCAGAAAGATCGCGGCCGCGACAATATAAGAGGTCAGCACCCAGGAGATCTGATCCTGAGTCGCTGACATGCTGCCTTGCATATGCGGCAAGGCAACGTTAGCGATGGTGGTATCCAACGCCTGGATAATGGTCGCGAGCATCACCGAAGCGGTAATCAAACCCGCATTCACAGCGGGTTTGGCACTGGCGGCGACGGGTGTGCGGTCAAGTGTTGCCTGTGACACAGCGTTTTACCTCGCTGGCGTTTAATCAGATTCTGTGGTTTATCAATTCTTTTGATCAAATAGATAAGCCCAGCAGCGAACGTTTGTAACCTGTGTCAATTTCGATACGGGTACTCAAACCGGCCTGTAGCGCCGGAGCATTCTGGTTGGGCTGGATACTGATGCGTACCGGCACCCGCTGGGCGATCTTCACCCAGTTGCCGGTCGCGTTTTGCGCGGGGATGACTGAAAACTCGGCACCGGTTGCGGGGCTAATACTTTGTACTGCACCCTCCCAAGTGATATCGGGATAAGTATCCACATGCACTTTTACGGTCTGGCCAACACGCACGTGCGTTAAATCGGTCTCGATAAAATTCGCCTCTACCCACAGGTTATCGCTCGCCACTAATGACATCACCGCGCTGCCCACCGCTAAAAACTCGCCGACTTCTGGCGGCTTGGTGACTATGCCGTCTTTTGGCGCGGTGATGCGGGTGTAATCCAGATTAAGCTGCGCTTGCTCGACTTCGGCTTGCGCCGCGCGGTAACTAGGGTGCTGCTCGATGGGCGCATCCGCATCGCCACCCAGGGATTCGGCAATGCGCTTCAAATCGCGCTCAAGCGTAATCACCTGTTGGTCGCTAACACGGCGGGTGTGGCTCACTTCATCGTACGCCGCTTTGGCAACCAGCTTGCGGGTAGCCAGATTGGCCTGGCGCTGCTGCTCGGTAATGGCGTAGTCGCGGTTGGCCATCGCCAGTTGCAATTCGGATTGCTTTTCATCGTAGCTGGCATGTAATGCAGCAAGGTTGGTGCGCACCTCGGCCAATTTGGCCTCGGCCTTGGCGAGAGCAACCTGATAAGGTTTTTGATCCAATACCAGCATCAACTGCCCTGCTTTCACGCTGTCATTTTCAGCCACCAAGCGCTCGGCGACCGCACCGGCAACTCGCGGGCGAATGCTGAGCACATCGGCTTTGGTATAGGCGTTATCGGTGGTGGCATAACGGCCACCAGACAAATAAATCACCACGCCGACCAATCCCAATAACAACGGAATCACTACCAGTAGTAAAAAGCGGCGTGATTTTAATGCATCAGTCATTTTTCACTTACCTCACTTTCGTCTCTTGTCTGCTGGCCTTTACTCATCGCCATCAGGTTTTCATGCACTTTGTTTAATCCCACAAACAGCGCCTGCTGCTGTTCAGCGCTTAAGCCAGCAAGAGCGCGCTGCTGGAACTCAGCCGATGCGGCGGTGATCATTTTCACGATGGGCGCAGCGGCAGGTGTTAAAAAAAGCTGGAAAGCGCGGCGGTCTTTAGGATCGGGACGGCGCTCAATCCAGCCCTGTTGCGCCAGCTGATCCAGCAGGCGCGCAAGGCTGATCGGTTGGATATCCATGAAATCAGCCAAATCCACCTGCCTGATCCCCTGCCAGCGACGCACGCCCAGCAAGGCTTTGGCTTGGGATAAGGTCATTTGGTACTGCTCGAAGTAGTGGCCAGCAATACGGCGTGTAAGACGGACGTTATCCGCCAGCAGGAACCCCAGATTTTCCTGCTCGGGAACTAGCGCTCCCACATCTGAATGCGGATCGATTGAATGTGGGTCGCATGAATGCGGATCGGCGCTGGAATCATTGGTGCTCATAAACCATCCTCATAAAAAGCTAAATATATAATATACATAGCTTACTATTTTTCCAAAGATGACTTTGGCCTGAAGCAGGCGTGAAAAACGTCTTGTGGTTATAAGATGGCCAAGAAAAGCGAGGTGTTAGCCGGATTGGCTGTTTAAACGCTATACTGCGCGCCCTTTCCGTTTTTCCAGTCGATTGAATTATGAATTTCGCATCACTTGGCCTTGCGCCCGAACTCCTCCGTGCCGTTAAGGTAATTGGCTTTAAAACCTTGACTCCGGTGCAGGAACAAGCCATTCCCGCCGCGCGCCGCGGTATAGATCTGCTCACTACCGCCCAAACCGGTACCGGTAAAACCGCAGCCTATAGCCTGCCGGTACTGCAGCAAATGCTGGAAAAGCCCAAAGGCACCGAAGCCGGTTTTGTGCGCACACTGATCCTTGCGCCAACGCGCGAGCTTGTGGAGCAGATCGCCAAGGCGATACAGGAGTTTGCGCAGTTCACCCCGTTCAAGATCGCCAGTGTTTACGGCGGCGTTAAAGTAACCAGCCAAGGCGCTAAATTGCGCGCGGGCGTGGACATTCTGGTCGCCACCCCTGGCCGCCTGAAAGAACATGTGGAGCTGGAAAACGTCAGCCTCGCCAAAGTCGATTTTGTGGTGTTGGATGAAGCCGACCGCATGCTGGATATGGGCTTTGTGACCGATATTCACGCCATCCTCACCAGCATTACGCGTAAACACCAGACGCTGTTTTTCTCGGCCACCGGTTCGCCGCTGGTGACCAATCTGTCCAAACAGGCGATGAACCGCCCCACCCTGATTACCGTAAGCAAGCGCAACTCGGTCGCGGAGACGGTTGACCACGTGCTTTACCCAGTGGACAGCACGCGTAAATACGAGCTGTTTATCCAGCTACTGCGCGAGCAAAACTGGTATCAGGTGATGGTATTCAGCAGCACCCGCGAAGAGGCGGAGAATCTCACCAAGGCACTGAAAGTCGATAAGATCGATGCCGCCGTTATCCACAGCGAGAAAACCCAAGGCTCGCGCCGCCGCGCATTGCAAGAATTCAAAGAAGGCAAACTTCAGGTTTTAGTTGCCACCGAAGTGGCTGCACGCGGGCTGGATATCCAAGGCCTGGATTACGTTGTGAACCTCGATCTGCCTTTCTTTACTGAGGACTATGTACACCGCGTCGGCCGTACCGGTCGCGCCGGTAAAAAAGGTGTGGCCATCTCGTTGGTGACACCAGCAGAAGAACACAAAATCTCGCTGATTGAAGAAGTGATTGGCACCAAGATCAAGCGCGAAAAAATCAAAGGCTTTGAAGTGACCGAGCAAGTCGTCAAAGTGGTTTCCAAACCCACCGGATTGATGAAGTTAGCCGCCAAACCTGCCGGTAGATCAAAAGCAGGCGATCCAAAAAAATCCGCGTTTGCCAAGGCGGGAGCCAAATCCGGCAAAAGCGCAAATACAACCAAAGGCGCGAGCACAACTAAGGCGGCATCCAAACCAAAACGTGCAGGTTCCAAGGACGCCCGCCCCGCCAGCACGCTCGGCCGCTCGACTCGCCCGAAGAAGAAATAACTCAGTCACCTTCCTGACTCCCTCTCCCGCTTGCGGGAGAGGGCTGGGGTGAGGGGCATAAAAAAGCCGCTTGCGGAAATCCGGAAGCGGCTTTTTTGTGTTGATAAATAATCAGCGAATGATTAAAAATCAATCATTTAAGTCATCATCTTCATCCAAATCATCAAATTCATTGCGCGCTTTACGAATACCGTGCACCGCAAGAATTTCCACATAAAAGCTCTCGCCACCGGCGGCTTTTACTTCATCCATTTTTTTGGTGATCTCGCCCAACCGAACGACCTCGGCGGTCGCTTCTGTTTCACCAAATTTACAATCAAATGCCCAGAAATCCACACCTTGTGGAAGGGTTTTACGGCGCTCGCGCTTTACGTATTTGCGCACTTCATGCTTGATCGCCTCCAACAAACGCTCGGGATGTTTGCCTTCGATGTTAAGTTTGAATGTCTTTTTCATGGAGCACCTGCATAGGGTAAGAAGCACGAGGGCGCGCATCTTACCCGAATCCGGCCTTGCGCGCCTCAGTGAATCCGTAATCAGCCAAACAAATGATGATTCCGCGCCGTTAACCGCCTATAATGCCCGCCTTATTTTCTGTGTGCTTTTTAACCAGCACAACGCACCGGTTAGCCAAATCCAAGCAGGTAGTAGTTCGATGTCCACCACTGAAGCGCCGATCAAAAAACTCTACATCAAAACCCACGGTTGCCAGATGAATGAATACGATTCATCCCGCATGCGCGACCTGTTGGGTGAATCCCACAATATGGTGGCAACGGAAAACCCCGAAGAGGCAGACGTTATTCTCATCAACACCTGCTCCATCCGCGAAAAAGCGCAAGAGAAGCTGTTCCATGAGCTTGGCCGCTGGAAAAACCTGAAAAAGAAAAACCCCGAACTGGTGATTGGCGTAGGTGGTTGTGTAGCCAGTCAGGAAGGTGCAGCGATTGCCGAGCGTGCGCCTTATGTGGATTTGATTTTTGGCCCACAAACCCTGCACCGCTTGCCGGAAATGATGGAAACCAAAAAGAGCAACGGCGTTGTCGTGGTGGACGTGAGTTTCCCCGAGATTGAAAAGTTCGACAATTTACCGCAGCCCGATGCCGATGGCGTAAGCGCGTTTGTATCCATCATGGAAGGCTGCTCCAAATACTGCACCTTCTGCGTTGTACCTTACACACGCGGCGAAGAAGTCAGCCGCCCTGTTGCCGATGTAATGGCAGAAATACTCCATTTGGCAAAACAAGGCGTGCGCGAAGTCAATTTGCTCGGCCAAAACGTCAATGCTTATCGCGGTGAAGCAACCGATGGCACTGTTGTCGATTTGGCGGAACTGATTACTTACGTTGCAGCAGTCGATGGTATTGATCGTATCCGTTTTACTACATCGCACCCGGTTGAATTTACCGATTCATTAATTGAGGTTTACAACCAGGTTCCGGAATTGGTTAGTCATTTACATTTACCCGTACAGAGCGGTTCTGATCGTATCCTGATGGCGATGAAGCGTGGCCATACTGTATTGGAATACAAATCCAAACTGCGTCGCATTAAAAAGAATCGCCCGAATATCAGTTTCTCTTCAGATTTTATTATCGGCTTCCCGGGTGAAACCGATGCAGATTTTGAAGCAACCATGAAGCTGATTCACGATATGGATTTTGATACATCCTACAGCTTTATTTACAGTGCTCGTCCAGGTACACCTGCTGCAGACTTCCCGGATGACACACCGGAAGAGGTGAAAAAACAGCGCCTTGCGATTTTGCAAGACCGCATCACCCAACAGGCCATGGCGATTAGCCGCCGTATGGTAGGCAACACCGAACGCATTCTGGTGAATGGTTATTCCAAAAAAGATCCGGGTCAGTTGTGCGGCCGCACTGAAAATAACCGCGTGGTGAACTTCCGCTGCGACAATGCTGATCTGATTGGAAAGTTTGCGGACATCCTGATCGAAGAAGCGCTGACCAACTCGTTGCGCGGCACTTTAATCAGTTCTGAACTGGATGCTGATTGGGTAAAGTAAAAACCCGAGCAGCAAAAACCCCCAAAGAAAAACCCCGCGTTGGTAACACCAACGCGGGGTTTTTGTTTACAAAAACCGCTAATAATAATTAACAGTTCTCGTCGGATACCTCTTCGCAAGTATCCTCTATACCATCCTTGATTTCATCGGCCGCGTCATCCAATTTATCGCGGGTATTATCAAGCGCCTCATCAACCTTTTCTCCCACTTTTTCTGCAGATCCATCATTGGAATCACATGCGGCTAATGGGAAAGCTAACAAAGCGATGATAAATAAACGTGTTAGATAATTCATAAAATATCCCTCTGTTTTGTTTAAATCGACACGAAATATATTGCGTATAACGTGCCAACTTTGTAAAAACCAGTAATAGCAAGGGAAAGAGGTTATTATCAAAAGATAGCAGTTAATCAAGACAAGAGATTTTTGCAAAATTTACAACGCAATCGCCTGATAAATACAACAATCCAAACCTGCTCGCTCCATTTTTTTGCGATTGACTAAACAGTTTTCTTATTGCAGAACTGCTTCGAGCTGTGCAAGGGAAACCGGCTTTAACAAACTGGATGCAATGCCTGCTTCAGATGCCCGCTGTTGATTTATATTTTCACCACTGGCAACAATAATACGCACATCCGGATTACGTTCATGAATACGCGCTGCACATTCATAACCACTCATGTCCGGCAAATGCAAATCCACCAACACGGCATGTAAATTTTGTTTATCCAATTCACGCAATGCATCTGCGCCATATTGCGCGCTGCAGACCTCCCAACCGAGCAACGTTAGTAAACCGGTCATAGCGGCTAAGGTGTCTGCATCATCCTCCACAACCAAAATCGATTTTCCATGAGATAACGCTTGTGCTTGTCCAGACAAAACCGGATTAGCTCGTGGTAAAAATCGCGCCATGCAACTGTAGAGTTGTGCCTGATCCAGCGGTTTACCTAAATACGCGGTAAAACCCGATTCAAAACAGCGATCCATGTCCCCTTTCATATGAGCCGCGGTCAGTGCAATTAACGGCAAGGTAAAACCTTCATAACGCAATTGTTTTGCCGCTTGATGCCCATCCATTACCGGCATGTGGATGTCCATCAACACTAAATCAAATGCTTTTCCATGTGACTTATCGGTATTGATAATGCGAACAGCATCCGCACCGTCGGTTGCATAAACAACCTCTACGCCTGTCAGTTGGATAAAATGCCCAATCAGCATACGAATATCACGAAGGTCATCGGCAACCAAAACACGGCCACAGAAAGAGGGAATTTGTATGTTGTGTTGTTTTTCAACCTCAAAATCAAGGCTTAGCATTTCTGTTGCCGCACATTCAGCCTCATCTACTGGCAGCGTAAAACTGAATTCACTACCAACACCCACAACACTTTCAACCCTTATACTTCCACCCAACCGTTCAACCAATTGCTTACTGATATTGAGCCCTAAACCCGTTCCAGAACGCGGATGAACCTGAGCGCTTTTTGATTGCACAAAGGGCTCAAAAATCACGTTAAGTGACTCGGCACAAATACCGATTCCAGAGTCTTTAATTGAAAAGCGAAGTTTCTTTTGTTGGTCTTCTTCAACCCAATCTATTTTTAAAACCACTCCGCCTTGATAGGTAAACTTAATGGCATTGCCCATCAGGTTTAATAAAATTTGGCGCAAGCGCATAGGATCTGTATAGATAGTAACGGGAAGAGGCTGAGGCGTTTCTACTCGCAGTTGTAAGTTTTTATCTTGAGCAGCACCTTGCATTAAAAAATAAATATCGGTTAAAAACGCAGACAGCGCAACATGTTGCTTTTCAAATTCAAGTTTCCCTGCTTCAATTTTGGAAAGATCCAAAATATCGTTGAGCAAGCCTAATAAGTGCTTTCCATTGCGATGGACGATACGCAAATGAGCTGAGTTTTCAGAATTATTACTTTTATTTAATAACAACTCTGTGAAACCCAAAATTGCAGACAAGGGGGTTCTTAATTCGTGACTCAGGTGGGCCAAAAATTCGCTCTTGGATCGGTTCTCCGCCTCTGCTTTTAACCGCTCCACTCGCTCTTTTTCTACTTCGTTTCGTGCCAACGCATAACGAATGGCGCGGGCAAGTTGTTCTGCGTTCAGATTGGATTTGACCAGATAATCAACCGCACCCGCTTGCAATGCTTGGCGGTCAACCTCAATTTGATGCATTCCTGTCAATAAAATAACAGGTCCGGAAAAACCAACTTCATGGGCAAACTTTAATAATTCGATACCATCATGTGCACCCAATTTGTAGTCCATCAAACAGAGATCATGCCGGTTCTCTTGCAAAAGTATTTGGCCTGCCTCATAAGTTGGAGCCCAATCCAAAACGTAGGCTTTGCTAATGTCAGTTAATAAATCCTTAACGAGGATAAAATCATCTTCATCATCATCAATAATTAGTAACGTTGCATTTTGCACATGGCTCTCCTAACAATCTATTAAAGCTAATTATTCGATCAAGCTTAATAAATCCATGACATCTAATTAATCGATCAAGGCAGTTCTACAAATTCAACCCAATATTTACCCAGCGTGCGCATCAACTCAACTAACGCATCGAATGTAACTGGTTTGGGAATATAGGAAGCAGCACCAAGATCATAACCTTTGACCATGTCTTCTTCTGCTTTTGAAGTGGTGAGAATAACAACCGGAATTCGCCGCAAACGTGGATCAGCTTTAATTTTTGCCAGCGCTTCGCGTCCATCCATTTTGGGCATGTTTAGATCCAATAAAATTAAACCCGGCATGGGGTACAGGTTTCTATCACTAAATTGCCCTTCTCCATGTAAGTAACTCAACAGTTGCACACCGTTTTCCACGAAATGCAATTCATTTAAAACACGGCTTTCGTGCATCGCTTCCTGCGCCAATAAACGATCATCAGCATCGTCATCTGCCATCAAAATTACTAATGCTTTTTTGGGAATATTCATAAGTACATCCTGGTTGATGAAATAGCGACATCATTCTGCTATTAAGCATCTGTAAGCAGATCACTTAAAGGTTCTATAGTAGTTTGTGTCATAGGTAAAAATAATGTGAATACAGCTCCGTCACCCGGCTCACTCTGCGCAGTAATAATACCGCCATGCCGTTCGATAATTTTTCGGCACAATGCCAAACCTATACCTGTGCCTGAATACTCATCACGGCCATGTAACCGTTGAAACAAACTGAACACACGCTCCGCATACTGTGATTCAAAACCGATACCTTGGTCCGCAAACTGTATCCGGCACCACATACGCGCATCATCAGCCAAGGGCGAAGCTAAATTCGCTTCACTTGTTACAGTGACAATCGGCCTACGCCCGGGCGCATGAAATTTCAAACTATTGGCAATTAAATTCATAAACACTTGTGCAATTTGGCTTCCGTCTGCCTCAATCACGGGAAGCGGATCTATATGTACTTGTGCTCCGCTGTCTTCAATTGCGTAATCCAGGTCATCCATAACCCTGTGTATAATTTCAGTTAAGTTTTGGGAAGTAAATGAACGTTGGCTAGTTGTGACACGAGAGAAACTGAGCAAATCATCGATTAATGCTGACATACGTTCCGATGCAGCCTGCATGCGCAACACATAATCAGATCCGACATCCCCTAGCTCTACGGAAAATTTCTGCTGCAGCCGATCGCCAAAAGCCCGAATTTTTCTTAACGGTTCTTGCAAGTCGTGTGATGCTACAAAAGCAAACTCTTCAAGCTCCCTATTACTGCGCTGTAACTCTTCCGAATATTGCAATAACGCCTGGGTGCGCACGCCCACCTTCTCTTCCAATTCCACATTGGCTTTTGATAGCGCCACGTTCAACTCGGCAACTTCGCTTGCATTGCGATACCATATATAAAAAATTCCCATAGATAACAGCAAACCAATGCAATTGGCTAACAACAAGGCAACAACAATAAATTGACGATTCTCAGCAGCCACTATTTTATTTCTATTTAATTGCGACAGCTCCTCGTTTTCCATTTCCTCCAATAACAGGGAAATGGTTCGCATCAGCTCAACCCCCTCTTCTTTTTTCACTTCACGCACCGCAGCACGTATTTTTTCTCTGTCTGTTAGCACAACTATTCGCTGCATTTCAGCAATTTTATTGAGGACATGCTTTTTAAGTGCTTCAAAACGGGCGCTTTGAACAGAATGTTCTTGCGTGGCAGCTTCAAGCTGGTCAAGAAGGTCATCAACTACTCGTAATGTTTTATGATAAGGAGCCAGATAATCTGCATCCTCAGTTAACAAGTAACCTCTTTGGCTGGATTCTGCCGCCACTAATTCGCGACTCAAATCTTTAATTAAATTAATCGTAAGGGAAGTGTTGTTAATACTGATATTATTTTGCGTAATCAGGTCAATAGAACGGTAGGCAAGCACAGCACTTACAACAAAAAAGGTAATGGCTGCGGCAAGTGCCATTACCCAAACTGAATTGGGTAATTTATTGATGATAAATTGGTTTAGTGAACTATTGCTAACGGCCTGATTTTCTTCCATCACTAGCCCTCATCCTTGAGAGCATCGGGCTTAACAAATTTTGTATCCTGCAATGTATCCAACAACTGACTACAGTGACGACACTCAGCCAATATGATCTCAAATATACCGATTGCTTTGCGAATATCGCCGGTTCGCTCAAGGGTTAACTTACCCAATTCTGCATTCACTGAAATAGTATTCAGTGGATTACGCACATCATGTACAAAGCGATTTTTTTCTCCGTTCATACACCCCTCATACTTCAACATCATTGTAACTGTTTAAACGGTTATATAATGTTTTTAGGCTGATACCCAAAACATCTGCAGCTTGTTTTTTATCACCATCAAAGTGTTTCAATGTAGATTCAATTAACTCTCGCTCCACTTCTTCTACTGTTTTTCCAACACGAATGCCGGCTTGTGATTGTGGAGTAATTTTTGAAAAAGGGGATGTCAAATTATCGGGTAATACTAATAGCTGCTGCTGTTGATCTGCCATGATGTAGGCGCGATGGATGGCATGCCGCAGTTCACGCACATTGCCCGGCCAATCATATTCCATCAGGCGTTTGAGTGATTCATCGCTGATACCAATGTCACCCGCATATTCCTGATTAAAATTTGATAGAAAGTGCTGCACCAATAAAGGTATATCCTCTTTACGAGTACGCAAAGGTGGTATGTGAATGGGAAATACCGCCAGACGAAAATAAAGATCCTCGCGCAAACAGCCTTCTACTGCCATGTCTTGTTCCGTGCGATTAGTAGCCGAAACAACACGGCACTCAATATCAACACTTGATGTGGACCCCAAGCGAGTCACTTTTTGTGTCTCCAGTACACGCAAAAGATTAGGCTGTAAATCGATAGGCATTTCGGTAATTTCATCAAGAAACAGTGTGCCTTTATTAGCCTGTTCAAAAACACCTATTTTGCGATGAGTCGCACCAGTAAAAGCCCCCTTCTCGTGACCAAATAATTCACTGTTGATTAATTCACGCGAAAAAGCACCGCAATTGGCAGCCACATATGCCCCTTCTATTTGGCTGGCATGGTGAATTGCAGCGGCAACCATTTCTTTACCAACCCCACTCTCACCTAACAACATCACATTGGCTTTAGTTGCCGATACGCGTTCAATCATTTCATACACGCGCTGCATAGGCGCAGACTCACCTACCAAATGATTGAAATGCAAATTAACGGAAGATTTTGCTTTAGGGTTGGCGGATATTTTATCGTCAAAAAGAGATTCCAACTGCTGCAAATCAATCGGTTTAATCAAGTAGCTGATATTGGAACCATATAAATTTTTGACGATTGATTTGATGGAAGGATGACCAGTAATTAATGTTACCTTGATGTTGTGTTGTGCAGGCAGCGCTTCTAATAAGTGCAGTCCACTACCATCAGGCAAAATTAAATCCAAAATCATATGTGTATATTGATGCGCTCCCATTAATTCCCGCGCTTGTGTTATGGAGTCTGTCGCCGTGACATGGTGACCCAGCAAGCTCAGCAATTGAACTGTTGCTTCAAGGAAGCGCTTGTCGTCATCAACTAATAAGACCTCTGCCACTATCAATACCCCCGTGTTAGCCAGTTACGCATCCGGGCTCATTCTAGCATCAGTCAGATAAAAGAAAGCAGTCTATATAATCAACTTAGCGATGCAATTCACTGTTTAGATGCCAACTAAAACAGGGTCATAATTTTAAGTAAGGAAATAATGAATGATAAAGCTTGTGCTTTACAAAAATTGATGGAGTAACTGTAATCCGGGTTATAGCACCAATGATAAAAGGGGCGGCAGCAAATGTAATCAAAAATGATGCAAATGCAGGAGCATTAAGTCTTGCATGCAACTGTTGCTGCAATCCAGCTCTCTGCAGCAATAATTGATCATTCTTTCGTTTTATCTCGGCGATTAAATTCATGATGAACACTCCGGACAAAATCATTAATCTGCTCACGAGTATATGGAAAAGCCATACGCTCACGGTATTTAACAAACAACCAACGACATCCTGACAATAACAACACCTGCAGAAGAAAAAACGTAAATAATCCAAATCCGATTTGATTACTGGATGCCACAACCGTCCATGCGACAAGTGCAGAAAATGCACACCAGGTTAACAATATAATCGGCATCATTAGCAGCCAAAGCATTATCAGCTTTGGCAATGTGCGTATGGCAAGCAACGCCTCAGTGCGAGCCAAATCAAAAATACCGCCGATAACACCGATGAACTGCTCACCCAAACCGATGGTTTGTGCAATATCTGACTGTAGCCGAGAAGCATCATTTAATGATGGATCATCAAGAGGCTTTTCATTAGCATCAACAGAATCAAACCCTCCACGGGACGCAAGCGCCCCGGAAGGATTTTCACATCGATCAGCGTGGCTCATGACGCTTACTCACGAGCGACGCTGCAACAAATGTGACACCAACCAACCTGCGGCAAATGCAACTGCCACAGTTACCATAGGTTTGGCTCTAACTACCTCTTCGGCTTTTTCTTCCAACTCGATAGCGCGAGCCTTCCCTTCATTTAAACGCACTTTGGCATTAGCCGCAGTGGCACTTCCAATCGAGCCAACTGCATCATAAATACTGGAAGTTGCTTCTTTAAACTGGGCAATCGCTTCCGACATGGAAATATCATCCAGTTTGCCATTTTCAGTGCTTTTTACAGAAGTGTGCGTAGCCATAATTATTACCTCTCATTGTAAAAAATTAGATGCAATTCAGATTATGCATTTCATAAATGCATCACGTAAGTCATTTACTAACAGTTAGATATTAATAATCACTAGAGCCTGCGACGACCGAATATAAGCGACAGGACAAAAAGCACCAGAAAGACAAAAAACAATATCTGGGCAATACCTGTTGCCGCACCTGCTATGCCACCAAAACCTAATAAACCAGCAATGATAGCAACCACAAAAAATACCAATGAATAATAAAGCATAAGATTCTCCTTTTTTGGGGTTCAAATTATTCCCTTCAATGAACATGCCAACTTATCACTTTTATGAAATCATCAGATACAGCGGCCTTTACAGTAAAAAATAGCTATCTTTATGATAATTTTTTGAAAAAAATTCAAAACAACGAAAACATTACATGAAAAATAGAAAATAAACTTAACCGTTACAATTAATGTTTTTAAGAATTTTTATTTCTACTCCATATAATGGATAACTAATTAATAGGATAACTTAATAGAATCAATAACCAATCGACTTTATGGAAAAAACGAATTGCCCACTAAAATACGTCACTAAAAAACTGGCATGAAACCAGCAATGCTTTTTATGCGATGTTTTTATCGCATATTTTCCAGAAACCTATTTTTCATATTCTTGAAAAAATGGTAACCAAAAGGAGAAATTTATGAAAACGACATTATTATCCTTGCACTCCGCAACAATCTCTTTAAGCGCTCTGGCATTGGTTGCAGCTATGTCAGTCTCAGCCAACAACCCTGCAACAGATAACACTCGCTCAGATACTCATGCAGAAAAAACCTATACCGAAAAAACTTATACCGAAAAAAGAAGTGCAGCAGAATTTTGGGCTGACTTTAAACAAGACAGCAAACAAACCTGGAAGGACAGCAAAGCTGCGTTTAAAGATGGCTGGATTGAGAGCAAGTTGGAAACAGCATTGATCCTCAATCCACATCTCAGCGCCAGCAAAATTGATATTCAGGTAGATAAAGATAGAGCGACGCTCGATGGAGAAGTTCACTCCAATATTGAAAAAGAACTCGCAGAAAATATTGCTTTAGGTGTTGAAGGAATTGACTCCGTCACCAACAACATCAACGTCGTTGAGACATCCAACAAAACAGCGAAGTCACCTACCCCTAAAGGCAGAAGCTTTGCGCAATATGTCGCCGATGTTTCAACAACGGCAGCAATCAAAACGGAGTTGCTTGCATCTGAAAATATTAAAGGCCTATCAATTGATGTGGATACGCTCAATGACAAGGTGACGCTTTCCGGTCAGGTCAGAACACTGGAGGAGAAAGCGTTAGCGCAAGCTATTGCCGCCAAGCACGATAACGTCAAAGGCGTAGTAAATAACCTTCAGGTTAAATCTTGAAAAACTCGTGCATTTATTACGTAAAGTTATGGATAGGGGCATTTACTGCCCCTATCCATAGAAAATTAAAAATAATAGTAAATACAGTGGCTTATCATTGATATTTAAAAAACTTATAAAGTTTTGCAACAGTTCAGCATTTATTCAGCTGCAATTTAGGCTTTAACCGTGCCGTGTAATGGTTTAGTCTTACTTTTCAACGAGTCACAAGAGCTTATTAACCACTTGAACACCAAGGTTATAACCCCGCCAGAAATTGTCATCCAACCATTAACGTTGGAACCCAGTGATAGCCGTCGCCTTGCTAATCTCAATGGTCTGCTCGGCCAGCATCTACGCCAAATTGAAGACCGCCTCGATATTGAAATCCGCAATCGTGGCTCTGAATTCCAATTGGTTGGCCCCGCCGATAAGACACGGGCGGCCGCCGAATTACTTCGCAATCTTTATGAATTTACCGGGCACAGCGAACTCACTCCGGATGAAGTCCATCTCGCCCTGCAAACCTCAGGAATAGAACAACTTATGCAACAACTCGATAACGCCGGGCTTACTGCGATTGATAACACCGTAACCGATGCTGTCCATGCAGAAAAAGCCAGTGCCGACGAGGGCGGAATCACTCTGATTCGCACCAAAAAATGCACAATCAAACCGCGCGGACTCAACCAACAACGCTATGTACGCGCCGTACAAAAACACGACATCAATTTCGGGATCGGCCCAGCCGGTACCGGCAAAACCTATCTTGCCGTTGCCTGTGCGGTAGAAGCGCTCCTTAAAAATGAGATTGAGCGTATTTTATTGGTACGCCCTGCGGTAGAAGCAGGTGAAAAGCTCGGTTTTTTACCAGGCGATCTCGCTCAAAAAGTAGATCCTTATTTGCGCCCACTGTATGACGCCCTATTTGAAATGCTGGGCTTTGATACCGTAGGCAAGCTCATGGAACGCGGTGTGATTGAAGTTGCCCCCCTGGCGTTCATGCGCGGCCGCACCCTGAATAATTCATTTGTCATTCTGGATGAGAGCCAAAACACCACCCGTGAGCAGATGAAAATGTTCCTCACGCGTATTGGTTTTGGTACCACTGCCGTCATTACTGGCGACCCAACCCAAATCGACTTGCCGCGCGGCATGGCATCGGGGTTGCGCCATGCTATTGAGGTGCTGGATAACGTTAACGGTATCAGCTTTACCCATTTCACTTCCAAAGATGTTGTACGCCACCCGATTGTCCAGCGGATTGTCGAGGCCTATGACGCCTTTGAGCAGAAAAATCCAAAACCGGATGATGCGCGCTAATCATGGGCTACCGCATAGATATCGAAAACAACAGCAAAAGCCAGCAGGTGCCGTCTGCCGCCGAACTGGAACGCTGGATTAGCGCTGCACTGGATAGTCAGAAGCTTGAAGATGCCGAAGTAAGCCTCTATATCGTTGATGAAGAGGAAGGGCAAGAATTGAATTGCGAGTATCGCGGCAAAGACTATCCCACCAACGTATTGTCTTTTCCGGCAGATATACCCGAAGAAGTGGGCGTGCCTTTGTTGGGCGATTTAGTGGTGTGTGCCCCTGTCGTTGAACGCGAAGCGGCTGAACAAGAGAAAGTCTTGGCAGCGCATTGGGCACATATGTTGGTACACGGTAGTTTGCATTTATTGGGCTTTGATCATATTGAGGACTCTGAAGCCGAAGAAATGGAAGCACTGGAAACTGAAATTATCACCGGGCTGGGCTACCCAGCTCCTTATCAAGAACTTACAGCAGAATAAAAACCTTGGGAATTAGCATCATGTCGGACGACCATCCGAGTAGCAGCACTACTGAAAAACACGAACGTACCGATAAACACGAGCGCGCAGATAAACAAGAGCGCTCGTGGTTAGATAAAGTACTCCATGCCTTCAGCGCGGAACCAAAGTCCCGCGATGAACTTCTGGAAATTATCAAGGATGCCGCAGATAACCAGTTACTCGACCAGGAAGCCCTGAGCATCATTGAGGGCGCACTGGATGTATCTTCGCTGCAAGCGCGCGAAATTATGGTGCCGCGCTCCCACATAGTTGCAATCCGCCTTGATGACTCACCGCAAGAATATCTCCCCCAGCTAATTGAGTCCGGCCACTCGCGCTTTCCGGTGATTGGCGAAAATATCGACGATGTAAAAGGTATTCTGCTGGCAAAAGATTTACTCCCGCTTGCATTACGCGGTACCGATAACTTCAATCTGGAAACCATTTTGCGCCCGGTCACTATAGTGCCGGAAAGTAAGCGGGTTAACATTTTGCTGCGCGAATTCCGCGAAAACCGCAACCATATGGCATTGGTGATGGACGAATACGGTGGCATTACTGGCCTGTTGACGATTGAAGATATTCTTGAAGAAATAGTCGGTGAAATCGAAGATGAAACCGATGAAGAAGAAGCGACAGACTTTATTAAACGGGTGAGCGAAAATGATTACATCATCAAAGCGCTTACGCCCATCGAAGATTTCAATGAATTTTTCAAAACTGAATTAAGTGACGACGATTTTGATACTATTGGCGGCATATTAATGCAGGAATTTGGGCACCTACCCAAACGCAATGAAGTTGTACAAGTAGACAATATGCAATTCCGTGTACTCTATGCCGACAACCGCCAGATGCATTTACTGCGGATGACTATACTGGCCGAGTAAACTTGGCAAAGTATAAAATTGCAGCAATCGACAACGAATCCCGCCTACTGGCGGGATTTTTTTACGCCATTCATCAATTCGATAATGACTTATGCAACAGAAATTTTTAAACCTTTCACAACCTTTGGCGTTATTGATTGCTCTCATTAGCGGTGCACTGGTCACACTCAGCTTTGCGCCATTCAATGTTTGGCCAATCGCGCTGATCAGCATGGTTTTATTGGCGTTACTACTGCAAGCGCAAAAAACAAAAACCATATTGTTGCGTAGCTTTGTATTTGGCGTGGGATTTTATGCGGCCGGAATCCATTGGATTTACGTGAGCATCCATAATTTTGGTGGTGCATCTCCGCTGTTTGCAGGTTTTTTGGTATTGATTTTTGCCTGTTTTATGGCAGCGATTTTTAGTATTCCCTTTTATGTTTTTGGTCGCTGGTTTAGCCATTCCCGCTTTTCACTGATCATCGCCCTGCCCGCCTTGTGGCTGCTAGGGGAATGGATGCGCACCTGGTTGTTAACCGGATTTCCCTGGCTATATTTAGGCTATGCGCATTTGGATAGCGTACTCGCCGGATGGGCTCCGGTGACCGGTGTTATGGGGCTCAGTTTTATTACGGTGCTGACCGCCGGCCTCATTGCCGAATGGATCTGGAACTACAAAAGCGAATCTGCCGATAAAAAATTACTCGCCATAGCAACGGGATGCTGTGTGTTGTTATGGGGAAGCGGAGCGCTATTAAAAACCATCACTTGGGCAGAACCAGAGGCAACGCCTATTAAAATCGGCATGGTGCAACCCAATGTTGATCAAAGTACCAAGCTCAGCTTTGATGAAAATTCGACAATTGCTGCACTCAACCAACTGCGCGATCTCAGCAGCGATTTATGGAACAACGACTGGGTGGTCTGGCCAGAGGCGGCAATCCCGACAACACTCACTTATCAAGAGGCTCTGCCGTTTCTCGAAGAGATGAATAGCAAAGCAGCAGAACACGATGCAGCGCTATTTACTGGCGTTATTTTTGCTGACCATAAAGAGCGCAAATACTACAACTCTATTGCGGGCCTTGGGCAAGGCTACGGTTTTTACCACAAACGCAGACTGGTTCCTTTCGGAGAATATGTTCCCTTGGAAAATCAGCTGCGTGGCCTTATAGAATTTTTTAATTTACCCACTTCGTTTATTCATTTGGGACCGCAGGATCAACATGGATTAATCGCCAAAGGTGTGCGCATTACACCCGCGATCTGCTATGAAATTGTTTATCCGGATTTAATTGCACAGGCCGCCAAAGAAACGCAAGTATTACTCAACGTAAATAATCTGGGCTGGTTTTTAGATTCAATACAATCAAAACAATTTATGCAGATGGCGCAAATGCGCGCATTGGAAACAGGCCGGTATTTGGTGTACAGCACCAACAACGGCCCCAGTGCGATTATTGATAATCGCGGCAAGATCATCAGCCAAAGCAAGTCATTTACCGCCCAAACATTCACCGGCGAAATCCGTGCGGTAAAAGACTGGACGCCGTTCATGATTTACGGCAGCGGGCCTCTAGTGATTTTTGCAGCCTTGTTGTTATTAGGTATTAGTATTCCAACGCTGTTAAAACAAGAGCCAGAACAAGACAACAACTGAAACTTATTGAATCTCAAATAGTAAGACATCGCCAGTTGCCGTCACTGCAATCAGCTGATTGTTGACCCAAATTGGCGATGCGACAAATGCCCCCAGTGATTTGACCCACTCTACGCTCGCTTGCAACTGAACCCCTTGGGAAAACACTTTTTCTGCGCGTAATTTTCCGCTTTCATCGTTAATAATATCGTTGATGTCTGCACGCCTTTCCGATGTTTGGTAATACCATAACGCGGCACCTGTTTTTTTATCAAAACCATAAAGCTCACCTAGCATATTGCCGACAAACACATAGCGATCATCAACCAATAGCGGTTTAGTGTAAGTCCAAAAACGCGTGTCCGCGCGGTACTTTTCCTTGCCGTTGCGCTTATCCAATGCCAGTAATAAACCGGTATCGGATGTGGTGACATAAACATTTTCTGCATCCAGTGCCGCTTCCGCTAATACCCAACTGGATTGCGCATCGTAACGCCATACAGTGGTGCCATCTGTCTGGCGCAATGCATAGACATAACCATCGCGCGCACCAACATAAACATGCTGTTCATCCAATGCGGGGGATGCGCTAATACCTTGCATCACAAAGCCCGCATCAACACCTGCCTGAAATTGCCACAGCTCCGCTCCGGTATTTGCATCCACTGCATAGACTTTACTTCCCCAAGTGCCAAAAAAGAGTTTTCCGTTATGAATGGCGGGTGCCGAGTGGATCATATTATCGGCGTTGAATGTCCACACTAACGTGCCGCTCACAGCATCGAGTGCATAGAATTTTTTATCGCTGCTGCCGAAATAAACCTTTCCGTTTTCAACAATCGGGGATGACAAATGAAAGTCCCACGGGTCAGGAACAGCGCCTACAGCTGCAGGCATACCATAACTCCCGACAGCAGCAAATCGGGCTTCACCACCGGTTGCAAAACGCCATACACGCGTCCCCGTAAATTGATCCAACGCTTGAAAAACTCCATCGCGACTCAACAAGTAAATCATTCCATTAGCAATTGCCGGCACGGAGGCAATTGCAGCCTCTGCGCGATAAAGCCACATCAATTTTCGCGATGACAAATCAAATGAATATAGATTGCCATTTTCTGCTGCGACGACCAGCTGGTTTCCACTCGCGACAGGCGTAGCAACAACAGGAGCGTTCAACGCATATTGCCACGACAAATCCAAATTAATTGATTCGCCTTTGTCAGTTGCAGCCAGATCAGATTTAACATCTGTTGAGCGGGATACCAATATATTGCAGCCGTACAGCGACATAACCACAACAATCAGCGCGGTAAAACATAAACACTTTTTCATAAGCTGACCTCTAACAATTGAGTTAATCAGCAGCTTAAAAAGCGCGAACAGAAAATAACAATGAAGGAATTTTAAGAAAGCTTAAGGTGTTGAACTATAAAAACCTGTTCAACACCAGAATGCTTAGTGAATAGGTTCAACCCGTTGTAATTCTTGCATCCACAATTGAAAACGCGGATTACTGCGCACCGGGTCATAAGCAGGATCTACATTTCCCCATAACAAAGGTAACTGTTTTGCAGAAAATGCTTGCTCCAAGTACTGCATAGCGCGGTCCAAATCACCTGCTGCAATGGCATAACGCGCCCAGGATAACGGCGGTGAATATTGCCCAAGATCAACCTGATCTTGTCGCGCCAACAGCCATTGATTCACTGCAATTAAACCGCCTGATGCGAACACCGATTGCGCATTCTGTAGGTCGGTTTCGCTGTAACCAGAATCACGCATCAGCCATAACCAGTGCTCGAAAGACTCCTGCTCGCGCCCAAGGCGAGCAAAAACGCGCTGCGCAGAAATGTGAAAGTGTCGATCGCCCGGCTCTGCGCTATCAATACGCAGCAACTCTTTCAGCGCAAGATCATCACGCCCTTGCATCTGATAAATCCAGACGACTGTCGGCACTGAATAATTGAGCGGATTTAATTGCCTAGATTTATCAACATACTGCAATGATTTCTCAAATTGCGCTTGAGCCAATAACAGTTGCGCGTATTGCATCGGGGCATCGTCGCTGTTGGGAGCAAGCTGCATTGCTTGCACATAATCACGTTCCGCCGCAGCGTAATCACGCGCACACCAAAACAGGATATTGCCGCGCATTACCAATGCATCTGGCTGCTGTGCATTTAGTGATAGGGATTTATTCAGTAAGCCCAACATTTCTACACAATGATCGACATCCGTAAGTTTGTCCGGTACCAAATTGATTTTGGCATTTGCCATTGCGGTATAGGCAGGCGCAAAGTCTGGCACTTGCTGCAATAATGTGCGCAGTTCCTGAATCGCCAGTTTGAATGATGCCGGTGTCCATTTGGCAATATGCTGTTGGGCTGCCTCCCAACGCTGCTGGCTTTCACTATCCAGTTGAGACGAAGACAGTACAGGCGCAACCGATTGGTCGGGTAGTTGCTTTGTCTTCCAGTACAGATAGCCGGCAACAAAACCCATCGCAATAAACATCGCCAGGATGAGCAACCCAATTTTGCGCTCCACCATATTGGCGAAAGGCCGCTTAGCCACCAAAGCAACCAATGCGGCGCGCTGCTCCGGATCATCTGCCGCTGAATAAACACCTGCAGTGGCAATGAGCTGATAGCCAACACCGGGAATTGTTTTTATGTACTCTGGCGTACGGGAATTATCACCCAAGGCTTTGCGCAGATGGCTTATTGCAACCGCCAAACTATCGTCGTTCACCACCTTGCCCTGCCAGATAGTTTTAATAATGCGGTCTTTACTTAACACTTCCCCCTGATGGTTAACTAAAAACACCAGCAGTAATACCAACCGGTTTTCCAATTCAACCCGGGTATCACCACGCGTCAATACATTGGTGCGGGTACACACACGCCAATCATTCACAAAATATTGCTTTGTACCCGCGAGGGGTTGTTGCACAGATTCCGACATAACGCATCCACAAAGACTGATTCACACAAAAAACTGCAGTGACCTTAATAGTTGCTGTAATGCTTGTCCAGTGCGCGCACGTATAACCAGCACCTCTTTTGGCCTGCGCATTATTAATATTTATTAATAATTATTTAAAAGCCTTAATTCCCTGATTTTCATAGGATTATCGACAGAAAACCAATCTAAAAAGCGGTGCAGGCTCCAGTCTATGACCCACAATGATTTTCTTTTTTATAGCGTGCATATTGTGTTGCTAGTGCTAACATTATTCAGCAGTGATGGTAGCCCTCCCGCAAATAAAGACCCCTAAAGTCGGCTGATCTTTCACACTTTTGCCAATACTTCATTGATGTAACTCAATCACTAGCGAGGCAATAACACATGCATACACAAAAAAAACTAGGCATTGGTTTTATTTTCTTTGGCTTCTTATTGATCGTTGCCATGTACTTTGTCGCGGATGGCGGCGCGTTTGTATTCACCGCCCTGCTTGGGCTGATGGCCATTTTCTTTGGTGCCTTCCAACTCATGATCATCAATAGCGGGATACCGGCCAAATCAGCGCTGGGAAAAACCGCCCACAAAGCCAAATCCAGAAAAGCTCACTCATGATTTGATTGCCGCAGTGAGTAACTGCGGCATCACCATTGCCCCGGCAGCACCCTTTTCACATACCCACTGCGATTATCTCCTCTACTGCAACCAGCCTGTAACAACCGCGACATAACCTGCCCTCTATCTAACCACACAGGCAGATTTGATAATGATGGCCTTGAACACCATGTCCAGGTTGGGGCACCAATTGGATGGCACCCTGCAACGCTATAAATCCCTGGTTTATCCTCAGCGTTATGTGGAATATCGACGTTGGTTACACCAACAAAATCGGTTAATCCCACAGGATAAACCCTTGGTCGTTTTTGATTTTCGCGATTCCAGAATAGACGGCCCCCAAGGGCGACGTTTTTATTGCCTGTTTATTTTTTTTATTCGTGCAGGTTTTTATCCCGTCTTTAGGGAAAACTATTTAGTACTGGGAAACATGCGCGAAAAACACAAGCAATTCTGCTTGCAAGAAGCGTTTTCAGTTTTACGCAATGAGCGCGAGCTGCGCGGCGAATATGTGTTAGTCACCGATAAAATGTATTCGGGTCTCGGCGGTCGCGCAGGTAAAATTATCAATATCAATTACCAACCGGGCTATCAACCTACTGACGCATGCTTTCCTATGCCATTTCCTATGTTTTCGCCCATTTATGCGTGTAAACAGGATCTGCAATTAACGCGCTATCAAAACCAAACACGCCAATGGCAAATTTTTTTTGGTGGTGATGCAAAAGCCGATAAATACAATAAGCAATCCATCCGCACTATTTACAATAAATTAAGCCGTGCACAGATTTTACAAATACTTTCATCAACACTTGATCACGAATACTACTGCGAACTGAACAATCAAGCCGAACTAAACCAACTGAAACAAACAACGCACACCGGTGTCGTGGTAATGAATAACCGTCACTGCAAAGTTGCACCTGAACAGTGGCTATCCACACTGGCACAATCCCGCTTTTTTATTGCCTGCCCGGGAGTGCGCTATCCTATGTCGCACAATCTGGTCGAGTCCATGGCCGTTGGAACCATTCCCATCACTCAATATCCAGAGCTGTTTTTTCCTGCCCTTGAGGATGGGAAAAACTGTTTGGTATTTTCAGGTGAAAAAGATCTGGTCGATGTCATCAAGATGGCCATAAACATGAGTGAGCGCGATATTGCCACTATCGCAAAAGGCGCTATTCGCTACTACGATGAATATCTATCGCCGCATCAATGCATTGATCGATTACTCAGCTTGCCGCAAGATCGCATCAGCCTGCGGATACTGCCGTTTTTAAAACAGGGCGGTGGTTTTGCATAACTTTGCGCACATCTGAAAAACAGTGAATTGATTGTTGGCGATAAATAACTGAAGCTGGCACCTCATCCAGGTATAACGATATGAATTCAGGAGTAACGACATGAACATACTGGCTATTTGTGGAAGTCTACGTAAAAAATCGACCAATATGGGATTACTGCGCTACGCACAAACCAATGCCCCGGCAGGCAGTACCATCACCATAGCTGACCTCTCTGCTGTACCTTTTTACAATGCAGACCTCACTGAAAAACCTGCGTCCGTGGTGCAATTACTGCAGCAATTACAGACTGCAGATGCCCTGATTTTAGGTTGCCCCGAATATAACTATTCGATTGCGCCTGCATTGAAGAATGCATTGGACTGGGCATCGCGCGAACCGGAAAATGCTCTCCTGAATGGAAAACCAGTCGCACTCATGGGCGCAGGAGGTGGCATGGGCACATCGCGTGCGCAATACCATCTTCGCCAAGTCTGCGTGTACTTGAATTTACACCCACTCAACAAACCGGAAGTGTTTGCCAATGCATTTACTAATGCATTCGATGCTGACGGCAATCTGGTCGATGAAAAAATTCAGGGTAATATCAAAGCACAGCTCGCCTCACTTGTTGAATGGACAGCCCAATTAAAAAAATAACGGCGTAGTTGTTATTTATTACCTGCAGAACTTGAACCTAAATAACGTAAACCGTAATCACATGGGGCCAATTAGTGGCCCCATCACATACACTTTGGCATAGCAATTACAGCTTATTACACCACTCCATTACAGCGTTCGTTAAGATAAAAACACTATAAATCAAATATTTAATAAGCTTTTTCTGGCATTATCTTTTTGATGTTCTATCCTCTAACACAACACCCATAGGCTTAATGTTGCATCTTAATATTGCTTCCCGATATTGCATCTCGTGCCAAGCAAGGCCTACAGCACCTGGATAGAGTAATGACTGATAGCCAGCAAAATAATTATTGCTTGAACCTCATTGAAGTTAATAAGAAGCAACCGGTCATTACTACGCAAGACATTTTTAACCAGCAAGGGGTATTACTTCTTTCCGAAGGTGCTTCGCTGGATGAAAAACGCTCACAAATTCTTCTGCAACACAAGTTAATAAAACCACTTGAGCAATGCGTTGGTATCGCCAATAGTCTTGATGCGCATCAGCTCTTTGAATACCTGAATAAATTCGCCAAAAACTTACCGGGTTTGTACGCTGTCACCAACAATGAGAGTTATCAAAAAACCTTGCGCATTGCGTGCCTTTTTTATGAGAAATATCCACTCCTCAAACAAAATTTAACGGTAATGGCATTGCGTGCGCAGCATATTTATTTCCAGGGAATATTCAGCGCGCTTGCCGGTGTTGCAATTGCCAAAAAACTGAACCTCAGCCTGCCAGAAATACAGGCCACCTTTATTGCAGGCTTATTTCACGATGTAGGGTTTCTTTATCTGGCTTCGGAGTTGCGCGAGAAAAGCCATGGGTTCAGCGCTCATGAATGGAAAGCATTACAAGCTCATCCGCTTATTGCGCAACGTTTCTTAGCGATGGTACCCGGACTTCCCAAGGAAATTAGCCAGGCTATTATTGATCACCACGAGCGGATTGATGGAACCGGCTATCCACGTCAATTATTCGGAGACAAAATTTCGATTGTCAGCCAAATTATTGCCGCAACCGACAATATTATTTTTAATCACAGCCGCTATCAGGATTATGGTGTACATGCGCACAGCATGTTGTTAGCGGCGCTCAAACTCAGCGATAACATTTATTTTGAATCTGTTTATGATGCAGCTACTGTTTTATTTAAAGAAGCCCCTGCACCACATGAAAATTTATTAGAGCTACCGTCAGTAGAGGCACTGCTGAATCGGCAACAAAAATTGCGCCAGCAGTTCGCGAATGCGCGCAGCCTTTCCCAACAATTATTTTCGCTCCCTCAAACCCCGATCATCCGCTCAATCAGTGCGGTTATGGGCAGACTTGCTATTTCTGTGGTGCGTAGCGGCATACTGCAACCAGAGCAGGAAGACTGGCTATCTAATTTACGTAACCGCAATCCCCAGGAGCAGGATAACAACGAAGGCTGGTCACTGATTGAAATCAGCGTAATGCAGGATCAAATTCATGATCAATTAGTTCATTTAAAAAACCTGATGGAACGAGCTGTAGAAAATATTTCACATGAACAAACTGCATTCAGCCAATGCAGTGCCTTGCTGCACCAAATTGACCTGCAAGATACTGCGCTCGTCTAGCGATAAATCCTTTATAATCCCCATATACATAAATTGATATAGGGGACTATCTTGAACTACGACGCCAACGCCAATAACTCCGAGCAAGAGCACACTGCTTTTATCCAATGGCTGACCAACTCCACAGTGACAGAACTGCAAGCCGCACGCGGTAATGAAAGTGCAATTCACACAGCCGTGCAACAATACGTCAAACGCGCGCTGGATGCCCACCTCCCCTTTGAAGAGATCGAAGAGGTACTCGGTATCAACGAACCCTGCATTATGGATCTGGCGGAGCTTTCCGAAGAGGATGAAGAATACGTAGTGGATGCGTTTGAAGACCTGTGCAATAGCTAACCCCGAAAGGTAGTTGATCGGCTATAGTTAACAGACTCGGAGGGCCATCACTCACCTTTCCTACCGATGTTTGCTTTGTAACGCCGCTGTTTATCTATTGCAGGAGCAAGCTTATGAATCCTTATCACCAAAGTTTGATTTTGATTGGCATGCCCGGGGCAGGAAAAAGCACACTGGGCTTGTTGTTGGCCAAAAGCCTTGCCAAAGATTTTGTCGATACCGATTTACTGATCCAATTGGAACATCGTAAAACCCTGCAAGATATACTCAACGAGCAAGGCCATCTCGCGCTACGCGAAGCAGAAGAAAAAGTGCTGCTAAAAGCGCAGTATCCCAACCATATTATTGCAACAGGTGGCAGCGCTGTTTATAGCAGCGCCGCCATGCAACACTTAAAACACTTCGGCCCCATTATTTTTTTAGACACACCACTGAATATATTGGAGAGCCGGATTCACAACATGAATACGCGCGGCATAGCGCGCCCGGCGAACCAAACCTTTGCCGATGTGTATGCCGAACGCCGCCCGCTTTATTTGCAATACGCAGACATAGTGATTGATTGCAAAGATAAAAATCTGGAGCAATTGATTGATGAAGTGATCTACGAAGAAGCAGAAGCCTTTATCCAATACGAAGCCTGAGACATTATGGAACCTACCAGTACAACCACTGCAGATGAGCCAGTACTCAATACCATAGAAGCGCGCGTATTAGGCTCGCTAATGGAAAAACAACTGACCACACCAGATCAATACCCTTTAACACTCAATAGCCTGGTGTTGGCCTGCAACCAAAAAACCAGCCGTGAACCCGTCAGCAACTACGATAATGGCACCGTCCAGCGTTGCGTAAGTGAATTACAAGATCGTCAATTCATAACGGTAGATTATGGAACCCGCGCCGCTCGCTATGACCAGCGCCTGACACGCGTACTCAGTGTCGATAAAGCAACCCAGGCAATACTCACTGTGTTGCTACTGCGCGGTGCGCAAACGGTATCGGAAATTTTAACGCGCACCCAACGTATGTTTGAGTTTGAGTCGCCGCGTGCGTTAGAAGAAAAGCTGCAGCAACTTTGCGCAAAAACAAAACCGCTGGTTATCCACATACCACGGCAAGCTGGTCAACGCGAGGACCGCTACACTCACCTGCTCTGCGGGCAACCGGACTTAAGCGCAATTGCCGCACAAGCAGCTAGCAAATCGACCAGCAGTGACTCACGCGTAGAGCTGGAAGATAAAATCCATTCTCTTGAACAGCGTATTGAAGTACTTGAAAAACAAGTCGCTGAGCTGCTCGAATTAAATGGCACTCGTGATACCGCAATCTAAACAAGATCATGGCCGCACCTATCATCCTGGTATACGACAAAGAATGCCCCGCCTGCGATAACTATTGTCAGGTGGTGCGTATTCGTGAAGATATTGGCGAATTAATTCTGCAGGATGCACGCGAACCCAGTGCAGTGATGGATGAAATTACTGCATTAGGCTGGGACATTGACCAAGGCATGGTTTTGAAAATGGGCAGCCAACTTTACTACGGCTCTGATGCAATCCACGCGTTGGCGTTGATCAGCAGCCGCTCCGGTTTTTTCAATCGAATCAATTATTGGTTATTCAAATCAAAAACCTTGTCGCATATTTTTTATCCAGCACTGCGCTTCCTGCGTGGCCTTCTGTTGAAATTATTGGGCAAAAGCAAAATCAATAATTTACGCCTCGACAACAACAGCCATTTTTAAATATTACCTTCTGTTGTTCATTTTTCAGTCTCCTCTCGTATTTTCTTACACCGTTCATTTGCACCATTTTGGAATTCAAGCACCAAAATAAATCAGTTAAATGCACCATTTTTGGCCTCAATTATCACAATTATCAGCTGAAACCTGCATAAACAGTGCTCTCCCGAGCTGGCACACATTCTGCGTGGCACCTATTACAACAATTAAAGCAATATCCCACTATTACAGACTCTGGAAACAGGTGAAGAAGAACTATGCATTTACACAGCGATTTAATGCAATTATCGCCCGCAGAGCGCGGCTGGCTGAAATGGTCAGGAAAAACCGGAAAGTTAGCGATGGGTTGGGCTTGCTGGTTGAACAACAAGCGCTATCCCATCATGGAACAGACCTTTGAAAGTATCGCCAATACCCGTATTAAGCTGTTGCAACAATGGGTAAAACGGCAGTGGGCGCAATTGGAGTCTTGCAGAAGCCAATTACAATTATTGGATGACGCGGCAGAAACCATCTTGCGCAAAACCTGGCAAACCATGGGCGACTGCACAGAATTATTTTTAATTGATGAACAGGGTGTTGTTATTTCATCAACTTACCATCAGCGGGTAGGAAAACAGGATCTAAATTCCCGCGCAGTGTCTGCAGGCTTATCTGCACCCTTTTTACATGGCCCTTATCAAGACCAACAAACGCTGGCGATAGGAAAACGCAGTTCTGCATTTCATGATCAAGTGACCTTGATGTTTTATTTGCCAATTGAATTAACCGCAGGCGATAAAGGTTGTCTGTGCGCGCGAATTCCAAATGATGTCCTTGGCGATTTGATCCAACGTGAGGCCGGACATATTTTCAGCGAGTCCGGGGATAATTATTTATTTATGGTGAAATCGGTTTTTGATCCTGCCATTAAAACCGGCACCGCCCTGTCCCGCTCGCGCTTTGAAGACGATACATTTACCCATGGAGAAAATTTAAAATCCGGAGTCAACACCGATTGGGGCGTGGTAAAAATACGGCAGCACACTGAATTTGAAATTCGTTTTACCGACCCCGCCACACAGGATTTACACCCGGGCGTGCGCGAAACTATTCGCAAAGGCAATAATTTATTTGTCACCTATCCGGGTTATTCGGATTACCGTCATATTCCTGTGATTGGTAAAGGGGTGACCTTTCATTTGCCTGGATCGCCAGACACATGGGGAATGATGTGTGAAGCAGATCTGGAAGAAGTGTATCGCCACCGCTCACTCACCTTTAAATTTATGAATATTTATGCGGCCTGCGTAGGAAGTGCGTTTTTATTGAACGCGGGGCTTCATGCGTTTACGGCATGGTCACATTTTGTAATTAACCTGCTGACATTGTTTGCGCTGGTTATTGGCGGCGTTATTTTCCAACAACGCGCACCACGGCGTTTGGCGCGACGCCTTGGGAAAATGACCGAGGTGATCCACACTATTGCCGAAGGCGGTGGCAATTTACAACAGCGATTGGACACACGAAAACTGGCCAATGATGAAACCGGCGATTTGGGAAAATGGACAAACAGTTTTATCGATAACCTTGATCATATCGTCGGTGAAGTTATCCGAGCCGCTGACGAAGTCATGAAAAATAGCGATAGCTTGTTAAAGCGCAACACCGAGGCAAACCAATCGTCTCACCATGTATCTAACTCAATGGAAAAAATGCTGGAGCTGATGCACAACCAATTGCAGGAAATCAGCAATGCCTCGGGCACAGCCAGCGATATGAAAAAAATAATGGAAGCCGTTGTAGAACAAGCGCGCAGTCAATTTGAATCTGTGCGCACCGGCACACAAAGTATCCGTGATGTAGTGGATACCTCAGCACGCACGATACACACGCTGAATAACCGCACACTGGAAATTGGCAATATGGTGTCGCAAATCAGTGATATTACCAGCCAAACCAATTTATTGGCTCTGAACGCTGCTATTGAGGCGGCACGTGCAGGTGAATACGGGCGCGGGTTTTCTGTAGTCGCAGAAGAAGTGCGTAATCTCGCCAGTAGGACAGCGGTTGTCGCACAGGAAATTGGTGAAAAAATTGAAAAGATTCGTCAGGAATCACAATCGGCTGCAGACTATATGGAAGCAAGCGTTGCCGATGTTGACCGCGGTTTGCGCCTCGCAGAAGAAGCCTCAACTGATAACTCGCAGCTGCATCACATTGTCGAGCGCATGTTTAACATCATTCATCATATTGACAGTAATAGCCAGCAACATGGACATCATGTACGCGAAGTTGCAAGTGCAAGCCAGACGATGAACAAGGTCGTTCGCGCGTTGCACATCAGTTCAGACAGGTTAAAAAATACGGCAACCAAGCTTCATCAATTAGCAGGAGTTTTTCAGGTAACGGCGCGCTAGTTTTTTGCTTGTAATAAAAACGGCAGCCTCAGCTGCCGTTTTTATTTGAATCAAACATGATCAATAAAATTATTGATAAACACGCACATAATCCACATACATGCGTTGCGGGAACACACTGCCTGCATCCGGGCTACCTGGCCAGGTTCCACCTACTGCTACGTTCAGCAATAAGAAGAATGGATTATCAAATACCCAAGCGCCATAGTTTTGTACTTGTGCGCGAGTAACCGAATAGAACTGGATGTTATCGCGGAACCAGCGAATGCCATTGGTATCCCACTCAACAGCGTACACGTGATAATTCACATCCACATACTCGCCTAAATTATGCGTACCCATGAATGGTGTATTACCTGAGTAGCCTGGGCCGTGAATTGCACCGTGAGTAGTCGTTGGTTCAAAACCGACGTGCTCCATAATGTCGATTTCACCTGAGGCAGGCCAACCTACTGAACCCAGGTTAGAACCCAACATCCAGAATGCAGGCCAGATACCTTGTGTTTGTGGCAACTTCAAACGCGCTTCAATACGACCATATTTAAAGGTTTTTTTATCGCGCGAAATCATACGGGTTGATGTGTATTCACAACGGCCATACCAACAATTGTAATTCGCAGGGTTATCACGGCGAGCTTCAATCACCAACACATTGCTACCAGCTTGTGCATCGAACTGAATAAATGCGTTTTGCCCGCCAGTGTAATACTGACGCTCGTTATTACCCCAACCGCCACCGCCGGTTTCAAAAGTCCAGTTCGCGGTGTTGATGCTGTTGAATTCATCTGCAAACACAAGTGGACGGCTGTTAGACGCAGCACGAATCACAACAGAGGTCACGTTATCGTTAAACCCTTCGTTATTCAGGCAATCATCATCAGCGGTGACAACACGTGATGTACCGGTAAAGTTATCGCCTTGATACAGCACTGCTTCATAACCGGCAGACACACGAATGGATGACATATCATTATCAACAAAGCCGCGCGCTTGTAACGCCGCCAGGTTGTATGAGCCAACATCCAAGCCAACTGACCAACCGGTGTATGGGCAGTGCTGGAATACTGTTGCACGTGCAGTACCCGATCCGTTTGATACGACTTCAATCCAGTTAAAATTCCAGCCGTTAGTTTTTGCAAAAACGCCTAGATTATAAGTACCTGCATTGATGTTGACGGTGCGTGTTACCGTTGTCCAATTTTGCCAGCCGCCTGTTGCCGGAATAATAAAATCACCCAGCACAATAGCGCCGCCATTTAAATCCGCTGACGCGGTTGCACCATTTGGCGATGCCACACGCATACGGATGGTGTAGCTGCCCGTTGTTGGAATCGATAAATTATTGTACGTAAGCCATTCATTCGCTTCGATCCAACCCACGTTATAGCCACCGCCGGTATCGCTAGTTGCTTCGATATCGACAGCATCACCACGGAAAACACCGCCGGTATTACCCGGTGTAGTATCGTAAAACGCGTTGTAATTTTCTGCTTGATAGACCACTGCCTGTGCTGCTGATGAAAAACCAATGCAGGCGCAAAATAACGCAGACAGGTATTTCCATCCTGTTAACTTTTTATTATTCATTACGGGTACCTTTATCAAGATTGATGAGTTAATGGTTTTGCATCGCTGAAAGATCTGCATGCTTCACCACTTTGTTATTACTACTTTTTTTATTGTGCCCCCCTCAACAACAAAACCTGTGCGATAAACATCGCACAGGTTTTTATCCTTCCTTTTAATTCACACTTTTCATCCAGAAAATATTTTTTATAAATTATGCATATCACCTTGTGCATGGCATTAACGTGGGCAATAGAAGGTCACTTCATACACTAAGTTGGTTGCTGCAGGGCAACTGGATAGCCCTACTCCATCGTCATAGGCGTAGGCATAGGTATCGCAATGGGAATGAACCATGTTGCGATACTTGGTGCGATCTGCAGGCCCCGCCATACACTGCTCTGGTGAAATAGGCGGCGTTGGGCAGGTATACATCTGCGCTTGGGGATCTGCCGGGTTGTATATCGGCGTAGTCGATGGCCAATTGCGATACGTGAGTTTCGCAGCAGGTGAATAGCAGCCGGCTTGTGCACCTGTGATTGGATTCGTCGCAATTAAATTCACATTCGCAAGCGCAGGATAACGGCCATCTGTGCTCAAATTTTCATTGGTCGGACAATCGGAAATGCGGATTGTCGAGCAATCAATTACACCACCAGGAGGGCCACCGGGACCAAACACAGGTGCAGGCTGTGGCCCTACCGGGCAATTACCTTTCACCACCACTTTCATGGGCGCGGTGTAACCATCTACAAAACTGTTATTCCACCAGTCGCCGCGCCCCAAAGGCGTACCTGGTGCAGAAGGGTTTTGTGCGCATTGCGCGTCGCTTACACCAGGAATACAACCAAATGACGCTTCAAATTTGGAATCGATGGGTGGTGCACAACCGCCAGCAGGACAAGTAAAACCTAAACTTGCAGGGCCACCGCTCGCGCCTACCCGACAATTATGGCCGTTGGCATCGCAGCCAAAACCTGGCCAGAAACGCATACTGGGCAAACCTTTATCGGGAATATCGTATTCCACTGAACTACCAAGGCTTGGCAATCGCAAACGATTGGCACCGTTGAAGGTAACGCCCGGTGCAGTCAACCATTGCACCCACATGGGATCGCCACAGCCATTAATAATTTTTAAACGCTTGTGTGTACCGTTGGCAGTGCCAGGTGTGCCCGGATTAGTCGTATTGATTGCACGTACAACAACGGAGCTGGCCGCATCATTAAAATTATCGTTGACGAGACAATCATCGTTGCCCGACTTGGTGATCACAGTGCCGCCAAAATTATCATGCTGATAAAGCAGGATTTCGTAACCGCTGTTCACCTGTAGTGATGACACATCATCGTTACGCACACCCAATCCTTGCAGTTGGCTCAACGTATAACTGCCTACGTTCAAACTGGCCGTTGTGCCGCCGTAATTGCAGTGCTGGTATAAACGCGCAACGCCAGACGGTGGTGGTGTGGTTGGATTTGTCAGTGTGAATTGAACCCAGGCAGTATCGGTTGCTCCACCGCTGGTATCGCCGATGGTAAAAAAATAGCGAATCACTGAACCGGTAGCGATACCACTTGCTGTGTACTCATGGTTTGTCCCACTTGCAGTCATGCGGATATTTTGCTGGTTGAGACCATTTACGGTGTAATGCACATCAGCCCAAGGAGCAGCTGTCACATAAAATTTCACACTCGTTCCTGTCAGGACAGTGTGACCAGATGCTGCGAATACAGATTGAGAAAAAAACAGGGCCGCCAACAAATATAACCACATCAGCACCCTGAGGTTGATCGCCGAATTTGCTTCTACTATTTGATTAGACATGGTTTTCTCCAGATAAAGCCTCGCTGGCGCATGGTGTAAACACCATACGGGAAGGGATACATCAGATGATTAAACCGAAAATGTGCCCAGTGTTTTTGTTATTTTTGTGTACAGCCGCTGTTGCACGAAAACGAGTATAAAAAAAAGTAATAAAAACTCAAAGAATGAAAAGAATCAAAAAAAACCAATAGATCAAAGCATTTTTAATATAAACATAAAGATCATAAAGTCGAACCTGAGCAATAAGAGCTTCCCACTTTCGTGCGCGTAATCTGAAACAGTTTTTTGGTTGTTATGCGAAATATCGTTACAAAAATTGTGATGGAGACAACTCTCCTTGCGGATTTGGGTAACAGTTCCGCTGCAACACTGTAAATTGGGCAAACAATGGCGCAGCGGCATTCGACGTGAATCGAAAAATGTACCATGTTGCGCCAAACGTGAATCGGCACGCGTGCTAGCCACGAAGTGCCTTTTCTATTGTCGCAATATCAATTTTTCGCATAGTCATCATTGCATCAAATGCACGTTTTGCCGCTGAAGGATCAGGATGTGTAATGGCTTGAATCAACACTGCCGGGGTGATCTGCCAGGAGATTCCCCACTTATCCTTACACCATCCGCATTCACTTTCTGCACCACCGTTATTAACAATCGCATTCCAATAGTGATCCGTTTCCGCCTGATCCTGGGTGGCAACCTGAAATGAAAAGGCTTCCGAGTGTTTAAATGCAGGCCCGCCATTGAGTCCGATACATGGAATACCCATCACAGTAAAATCAACGGTTAACACGTCACCTTGCTGACCTGATGGATAATCTCCAGGAGCCAGATTGACAGAGGTCACATAAGAATTGGGAAATATGGATGCGTAAAAACGTGCAGCCTCTTCGGCATCGCGCTCGTACCATAGGCAAATGGTATTTTTGGCCGGGTTAGACATATCTGTACTCCTTTAAATAGGTATTGACGGTTATGAATTTAACCTCACAAGAGGTATTCATTAGTCGTTCGACTCTATGACATTTCGACACAAAATAAAAAAACAGCGTAAAAAAAGGGAGCCATATGGCTCCCAATGAGTTCGCTAGATCGATAAACGATGTCGCGGAGAGACGTTGGTTTTTACTGAACTGTTTAGCGTTTTAGTTGCAGGGATAACAATTCGTAGCCGCCCGCTTTGGCATGTATCCGAATTTTGTTGGTGCCTTGTAATAAAGTAATTGTGCCAACAGCAACCGACTGCCATTTATCAGATTGGCCAATGGCCGCTTCGCTCGCCGAAGGCGCATTATTAACACTGACGGCGATGCGACCGGTATCCGTTGTGGATTTAACTTGGGCAGTTAATGTGTAGCTACCCGCTTTATCGGCTTCGATGGTGTACTCAGTCCACTCACCGGTTTCGATATGGTTAATGAAGTAAGCTTTTTTAGCGTCATCCCACGCGATATCGACGCCTTCATTGCGGTAAGTCGTTCCGCGGTTCCAAGGCATACGCTCACTGCCGGCAGAGATATGGTAATTGGCGGAATCTTTATCAAAATACGCGATCCCACTGTGCCCCATATCGTAATCTACCGCGGCAAGATTACCGCCTGATTTGGCAATGCGATGCTCTTTAAAAGGCATATTCAGTTTGGAATAGGTTTGACGGAACATCGCATCAATCACTTCTGGGTGATATTGCGTGTTTTCAAAACGGATATCGTGATTCGCTAATTGCATCAGCGCTTTTTTGGCTACCGCTGCGGATGGTTTCTCGCCTTTGCCATTCCAATAATCAACCAACGCCAAATAGCCTGCGTTAGGTTTTACTTCCAAAGGATTATTGAACCCGAGTTTTTTCAGCGGCCACCACGCCCAACCAATACCTTGGGATTCAACCAATGTAATCGCGTCGGTAAACCACAGATTGGAGTTTTCCCCCGACTCACCCAGCCAAATGGGCATGTTGTACTTTTCGCGTAATTCGAGATGGCTTTTAATATCGCCAAGGGTGTTGTTGTTCCAATATTTGTGGAAGCTGAGCACCATGTTGTTATCCCATTGCGGCAATACACCGGCGTAATTATTACCCCAGCAATTACCTTCAATAATAATCATGTGCTTGTTATCTACCGAGCGGATGGCTTTGGTTACATCCACCATTAATTTTTTTAGCGGTTCATTTTTAGTTTCTTTGCAACCGTTTTTATCATCGGCACTTTCAAAACCCCAGTTAGGTTCATTGATAATGTCGTAAGCACCAATCGTGGGTTCATTGGCATAACGTTGCGCAAGCTTGCGCCACAGCTCAACCATTTTTTGCTGGTTGGCTTCACTCTGCCAAAGCGATGGCGTATTGGGATTGCGATCTGAAATGGCAAAGTCGTTGCCCTGCCCGCCCGGTGCAGCGTGTAAATCCAGGATCACATACATATTGTTTGCTTTCGCCCAAGCAACCAATTGATCCGTCATCTCAAAGCCTTTTTCCAACCAGGTGTTCTGCCCTTTTACGGGCTCTTGTTCAATTGGCAAAGTGTAGAGATTAAAGTGCATTGGCAAACGTACCGAGTTAAAACCCCACTTGGCCATTGCATCGATATCCGCTTTGGTGGTGTGGTTAGCAAGCCATGCATCGTAAAATTCTTGTGTTGCTTCTGCGCCTATCAACTCTTCAATTTTTGCGCGCATGACATGTTGTTGGCCAAGATTGCCCAATTTGAGCATGTAACCTTCTTGTAGCATCCAGCCCCCCAAACCCATGCCCCGCAATAGCACTTTCTCGCCTTGTTCATTGACGATGTATTGCCCATCCGCGCGCAAATAACTTTGTTGGGCATTCGCTGTAGATATCAGCGATACGGTGCTGCTTAACCCAATGCACGCAGCCAACAGTATTTTTTTAATAGTGAGTTTTTGTATGTTCACAGAAGTACCTCTAAAGCGAATTATTGTTTGTAATACCGACGCTAGCACCGGCAAAATCATACGCAGCCCTATACTAGTGACGACACATCAAAAGCGCGTTCGAATAAACTTCAGGATGAACGATTCCGCTCCCATCTTTTCGAACCCGACAAGTGGGAAGCAGCTCAAAGCAATAATTTCCCAGACATCTCAACGACTTAGAAAATTTGTAAAATTTGAGAGCGCAACTGTAAAGAAATGTTGCATGCAATATTTGTCAGACTTATTTCAACGAAAAATTTCAACCTTAATTGAACAAGGCACAGCACTACATGAGAAAACGACATAAACTTTGATAAGTTTATGTCGTTGGGAAAGAGCGCTTGGCATATACTGGCAACTTGAATTACAACAATAACTTACACACGATCAACCACAGCTATGAACGAAACCGTATTTAATATCCACGATCTGGTATTGATGATGACGGCTTTGCAGTGTGCCTGCTTTGCCGTCTTACTCTTGGTCACTAACCCTCCAGCCAATAAAAGCAATTATTTTCTTGCGGCTTTTTTGTTGGCGCATGCGTTTATCCCAATCCATGAACTGATTTTATGGGGTGCCGATTTCAAAATGATCGCGCTCAATAATTATCCCCGTTTATTTTTATGGATAGGCTTTGGCTATTATCTGGATGCAGCCCTGCTTTATTTTTATATCAAATCACTGGTCTACCACGATTTCACCTTACACAAACGCGATGCTTTGCATTTAATCCCATTGGGATTATTTGCCCTGTTCCTCGGGCTCACCTTTTATACGCACAGTCTGGAAGAGCGCATACTGCTGATTGATGACGATATCTACATGTATAGCCCTGGCTATTTACTGGTCGATTTTTTATGTAAGGCTGGACGTATTGGCTATTGTGTGGCGTGTTTGGTCTTGATTGCCAAATATCGCAACCAATTAAAAACAACTCACTCAAATATTGAACGGGTAGACATTCGTTGGTTGATATCACTAGTGATTGGCTTTTTGATTATCACCGTTACCGAAGCTGCACTTGCCTGCGCAAAATTACTTCACCTGTTTATAGGCTTTCACCCGCACTGGTTTGAAGTGATTGGGTTAACGGGTTATTACGTCGTCTTTGTACTGGTGCTTGCGCTGGTATTCACCAGCATCCGCTACTTCTCCGGTTTTGTGACCATCAAACAAAAAGACCCGCTTAAAAAGCCAACGGAGGAAAAACTACTCAACACCGGATTTGCCGAAAAAATCGATGCCATGATGCGCGAGCACAAACCTTATCTGCAGCCAGATATAACACTAGACATGCTCGCCGAGACGCTCAAAATTCCATCGCGCGATTTATCTCTGGTGTTTAACCGCCATTTCGATAGCAATTTCTATGAGTTTATTAACCGCTATCGAATTGAAGAAGCCAAAAAAATGTTGGCCGATCCAAAGCATAAATCCAAAACCATCACCCACATTTATTTGGATATCGGATTTAACAGTAAATCGGTATTTAACACCTTTTTCAAAAAACATGTAGGCCAAACACCTTCAGAATACCGGCAAGAGCATCTACCGCATTAAAGGGAAAGATTATTTCCCTTTCCAGATTTCAGGGGTCGCGTTGATGAAGTCAACCAGCATCTGACTCACTGCTTGGTGATCTTTTACCGAGGGGTGCCAGTGGCAGCTCGTCAACTCCATGGGGCCAGTAGTGAGCAATTGCACTCTGGTTTCACCACGGGTTTTCAACTGTTCTTTCACTTTCGTATGCTGCTGAAGCAACTCGTCTGACCCCATACTGGGCACCACTAAAATCAAACCTGCTCGCGGGTTTTTCTTTCTCAGATCAAGAATAAAAGCCGTGTAGTTTTCTATATAGTCACGTTGCAGGGCTTCACGGTTTTTCCATTTTTCACCCGGATTCAAGGGTGTAGCAAAATCATTTCCGCCAAGTTCCAGAACAATAATATCCGGAGACCACGCGCTTTCGTATTTATTCGTTGTATCGCCAAGTATCGTATAAGGATAAAACTGCACAAAGTTTTTGTCTGGAAAAGCACCATTATAATTACGCACTACGCCACTGCCAGAAATCGCATTGATTTGATAGTCGGCATTGAAGTGTTTTGCAGTGAGTGCGCCAAATGTCTGATGTGTGTTGGTTGTGCTAAAAATCGCTTCGCCATCACATTCGCGGCTTGTGGATAGGTTAGCGTAACCAGCGGAAAATGAATCGCCAATAAATTCTATGCTTCGCTGCCGCGATGCAGGCGCTAAGACGCTTTCTTTAGCGCTTACATAAAACCCCTCAAAAGTACCTGTCCCGACGTGAGTTTCAGTCCGTTTTTCAAGACGAACTTTGTGTCGCCCTTCACCGAGGTTGTTGAGTGAATACGTTGTCTTGCCAGGCCGGTTCAACACTATGGGTTCTTTATCATCAATGATGATATTAAGAATATTGTTAGTATCGTTTAACCTGACGTCCAGCGCTGGCCCATTAAATTCTGCTTCAAAATAAACACCGGGCCACGAATAAGTATAGGTTGTTAACTGATCCTGTTTTTCAACCAATACACGACCACTGTAGTGCACGGGTAACACATACTTGTCTGTTTGCGCAGTAGCAACATTGGAAAGCGGCTCTTTTGAAAACCTTTCTTCTGACAACACCTCTGCTGAAAACACTTCTCCTGAAAAAAACTGCCCTGAAAAAAGTACTGCCGTCACTGTCACCCATTGAATAAACGTTGTTCTTTTTAATAACACTTGCATAGCTCCTTCCTACTTTTATTGATATTCAGTTTTGAATGCAGGCGGAGGTTAGCAGTAATAACAGCGTTTTTCACTCAGGATGAAGGAATAAAAAAACCGCGTGCAATTGCTTGCACGCGGTTTACATTTTCCAGTGTGGTCAACTATCGATTAGTAAACCTCAAAATCCCACAACGAAATACCATAACCACTTGAGCGGGTCACACTCAGGATACGCACATAGCGGCCACTTGCCGATAGCAAGTGATCATCAAAACCGCCATCACTATTGGTTTCCGCTTTTACGGTAGTCCAGTTGGTAGCATCGTTAGATACCTGAATGTTGTAGGCTTTTGCGTAAGCACCTTCCCATTTCAGCGTTACACCATTCACACTCATGGTGCTGCCCAGATCGACATAAATCCACTGCCCATCCAAAAATTGACTACTCCAACGGGTGTTGGTGTTGCCATCGACTGCAAAATTGGCAGCAGTGCTCGCGCCTTCAATGGTGGACGCTACAGCGGTTTTGTTTAGTGCTTTATTACCCACTACAGCAGGAGTGCCGTGAACCGCAAACTCATACAATGAATAACCGTAGCCTGTACCACGCGCAATACCGAACATACGCACATAACGACCGGTACCGGTAATGTTGAGTGTTTCCACACCACCATTGCCATTTGTCGTGCTGTAAATTCTGGTCCAGGTTACTGCATCGTTAGAGGTTTGGATTTCATAACTTTTGCCGTAGGCACCTTCCCAGCTCAACACCACTTTGTTGATGTCATAGGCTGCACCAAGGTCAACATAAATCCATTGTGCATCGCTCCACTCACTACCCCAACGGGTGCCGGCATTGCCATCAAATGCGTTAACAATTGGCAGTCCCGCTTGTGTTGTTGATGCAACTGCAGGGCGATTCAGCGCAAGGTTTGTCGATGGCGCAACCGAGCTTGCAACTGAACTTGCTACCGAACTTTTAATAGAGCTAGCAACAGAGCTTGGAGTTGAACTCGCAATTGAAGATGCAACAGAACTTGATGCCACTGGGTTGTTGTTTACCTGGAAATCAAACAACGAATATCCGTAGCCAGTGCCGCGCGCCGTTCCGTACATACGCACATAGCGGCCAGTTCCATTCACATTCAATACTTCACGACCACCCGCACCCGTTGTTGTTTCATAAACGGTTGTCCAACTTGTACCGTTGGTTGATGTTTGGATCGCATAGGATTTTCCGTAAGCCGCTTCCCAATGCAACACTACCTGATTGAAACTGTAGCTCGCACCCAAGTCCACCATAATCCAGGTAGGATCAACTGCATTACTTGCCCAACGGGTTGTTGCACTTGCATCTACCGCATTACTTGCCGCCCATGCTTGACCTTCTGTTGTTGAAGCAACAGCCGGACGATTCAGTGCAAGGTTACCAACCGGATTCACAATCGCACTGCTGGTGCTAGATGAAGAAGATGTTGCAACTGACGATGTTGTTGCCACACTGCTTGAACTTCTTGATGACGATGAAGGCGCAATGCTGCTTGAACTTCTGGATGAAGACGATGGAGCAACGCTGCTTGATGACGAGCTGCCAGCACCTGCGATAGTAAACTTCATCCAGTTCAGGTTAATTGCCTGATTGAACACCAAACGGATTTGGTGCGCGCCGCTGGTCAGTGCAAGTTGTGCAGTTGCATTGCCCCAGGTTTGCAATCCACCGGTTGAGGGAACGTTAATTGTGGTGCGCTGTACGCCATCGACCAACACATTAATAGTACCCGCTGCTGCACTCGCTACACGCAAATTAATATCGTAAGTATTGGCAGCACCATTTACGTTGTACTCAACCCAGGCACCGGCACCAACATCACTCAAGTTCAGGAAACCGGAAACGTCTTTGGTTTCTTCAACACGCAATGCATTGCGCGCAGCATAATTTTCAGCTTGCACTAACTTCGGCAAGGTATGTTTGCTCGCATCGCCATGCAGCGGCATATTCACATAAATACTACCGAGTTCAGTAAGCACACCGGATTGACGATAATCAAACAAACCGTTGAACGGATGGCCATTGCGACGACCAGTGAACCATGCATAGCGTTGCATATCAGGGTTGTTTTCAAATGAATCCACTACCTGAATCAACATGCGTTTTTGGTCTTCAAGTGTTTTTACGGTTTCCCATGCAGAGAACTCGGTCATCCAGATGGGTTTGCCGTATTTTTTGAATTCATTCACGTACCACTCAATACCATTTACATCTGGCATGTAGGCGTGAATTGACAGTGCATCTACTTTACAGGTTGGGCAGAGTTCAAAGAAATCATCAAAGTAATCAAATGGACTGTAATAAGTGGTTCCGTTTTCTGTCACGCAGTTACCACAGTAGTTCATCGCCACGCTGACAATTTTCAAACCAAATTCATTGGCGATGGCTTCCAAGCGCGGCCACTGCGCAACAGCTTGCGATGGCGTCATGTTCGCTTGGTCAATAAAGTTAGGTTCGTTAAACGCGAGGATATATTTCACATCCGGATGCGATGCAATGTACGCACGCAATTCTGCATCATTGAAATTTCCATTCCATGCCATAGGCACAAATTCAACACCAAATTGTTGGTAGATATTTTGGATGGAAAGATCCGGCTTGATACTCCAGTTGTACCACCAGCTAATACCTTTGGACATGACTGTCATATCATCAACTGAGTGTGTGCCATAACCCAAACCGCGCTTCGCACTTTTTGCGCTGCTAAAATCTTTATCGACAAAAATAAACGTTCTTGCAGTAGAAGTTAATTCGCCATCGCTTACGGTGAGAGTGACGTGATAAGAACCTTCATTGGTGTAAGTGTGGTTAAGCGTTGCGCCGGTACCGGTTGTGCCATCACCAAAGTCCCAGGTGTAAGTTAAGGCATCACCATTCACATCGACTGATTTGGTGCCATCAAACGTAATAACCGCCGGTGCAATTCCACCGAGGATGGATGTTTTGATTGCGGCAGAAGGCGCGCGGTTGACCACAGTGCCGTTAGTGCCGGGATCTTTTGCTTGCTGACCACCTGAGATGTATACGTCATCAATGCTGATACCGGCAGTCTCACCACCACCCAATACTTGCAGCAACTGACGTACATCAAACAAATCCAAATCTTTTGCGAGTTCACTCATCGGGATCTGAATTTCATGCCATTGGCCATCGCGTACAAAACCGTAAGGGTCACTGCCCGCTTTGAAGTTAATCCACTTCTGGCCAATTTCATTTAACGCACCACTTTTGAAACCAATTTGGAAATCACCGGTGTGCGTGGTTTTCATGGAGAAATGCAATTTCGCATCGGCATTATCAAACGCGGTGAGATTAAAACCATCACGCGCGGTCAAGCCCATGCCGTACCAACCTTTGCCGGTTGATTTCAAATGCAACGCCGAATTGCCTTCTTTATTTGCACCGCTTTCTAATGTGAGTGTGTTATCCCACAGGAATAAATCGCCACTCACACCAAATGCAAATTCACCCGCATTCTTGTGCTCCGGGGTTTCAGTGTAAATACCAAAATTGCCAAACTCTGGCGCTTGCAGTGCAATGCTTTCGGTTAAATAAATATTGTCGAACGCAATTTCCATCGTCGCTGAAGGGCCAGGACCGAATACGCTGAACAAGGTTTTGATGGTTTCAAAATCGAGGTTGCCAAATTTGCTTAATGGAATTGCAACATGATGCCATTCACCATCACGCACTAAACCATATTGGTCACCGCCTTCATTGAAATCCACTTTGCCATCACCACCGGATGTACTGGCAAGGCCGATACTAAAACTGCTGGTGGAATTGGTTTTAATATCCAAATGCAAATAGCCATGTTTGTAATTGCGCAGGTTTTGGTCTTTGTGCACCAAGCCCATACCCCACCAATTTCCCGCTGCAATGGAATACGCCAATGCACCACTGCCTTCAGATGGCGTGGTCGCGATATTGGTCATGTTGTTCCAAATATATAAATTGGTGCGATCACCCCAATTCAGTTCGTTCAACACTGGAGTTGTTTCTGTGCTGATACCAAAATTACCCGTCGGCAAATTATCGTTGGCCACATGCAGCTCAGTGCTGTCATTCGCATAGAGACGTACATAATCCACGTACATTTTTGCGGGGAAAGGTGCGGTAATTTGTGCGGGGTCAGTGATCTCAACAAAATTCCAACCACCGACGGCAAGATTCAAAATAATCGACGCGGGATTGTCACGGAATTCCGACATGTTCGGGTCGGTAATGTCCATTGTGAAGTAAGGGTTGCCATCCACACTGATGGTGACATTGGAGGGAGTCCAATCCAATTTATAGGTGTGGTAGTCATCGTAAAAATTCGTTGGCAGTTGCGTTGATTGCGCATGATCTGCTTGCAACCAATCACTCCAGGTACCGCTTTCATGCCACCAGTGCAGCGCAGCTGATACGGATTTATTGGCAGTGCCATCGGTCAGTGCAGATTTATAACCCGCTTCAAGGATGTCCCACTCGCCGGATTTTGGCCAACCATCCAAACCAAAGTTGGTACCCAGCATCCAGAATGCGGGCCACAAACCGTTATCGACACGAGGTAATTTAATACGCGCTTCCAGAGTGCCGTATTTAAATGACATACGGCCGTTGGTGTGCAAACGCGCTGAGGTAAATTGTTTGCCCTCATAGGCTTCGCGTTTGGCTTCAATGACGAGCTTGCCATCTTCAATGTAAGAGTTCTGGCTGCGTGCGGTGTAATGCTGCAACTCGCCGTTGCCATTCCCATCGCCGCCCACTTTGTAGGACCAAATGGTGTTATCGATTCGCGTCCCGTTGAATTCGTCCGACCAGATAGGGGTTGATTGGGCTGAGGCGGGGACAGTCATCGCGAGATTGACACCCAGAGCCAAAGCACCAAGGCTTAAGCACCGTAAAGGAGTTTTCATGGTGGATACCTGCATCGTTATGGTTATTGATTACTGTAGTGACCAGCTGCTAATTATTCTTATTAGCGATTAAGTAGTTCTCTGTCTCAACTCTGTGAAGAGTCCGCAATGAATCCGCATTGCGGTGGCCGATTAAGACAGGTTTAGTTTCTACAGAAACAATACCGCGAGCGTTCGCTTGGTATCGGTTTGCTAAAAATTTTTGGTTTGGCTGGTTTGCGGCATCCGAACACCGCAAACCAGTTCACACTCACTTACGTTCTTATTACAAAATCAGTCCCACTTTTGTTTTTAGTCAGCTTTATCGCGCCATATTGTCTAAATGCAAATTAACGCGACAACTGCCAAGCGCGATATAGCCTCCAGCCAGTCATAAACAACAACCACATGCCCACCCAGAAAAGGCCTACGCCTATGACTTGATTGCCAATACCCGGAAGATCCACTCGCTCTGACAAAGGGTTGCCGGTATCCACAATAATTTGCGGGGCTCTGCTCAGGATTAAAAGAATTACCGCACTCGCCAGATTAATCAGCGCATCCAACACCAACTTGGGTACCGTCCAATAGCGATACACAAGGTTCCATAACCCTGACAGCAGTGAAATAATCAGAATGACAGACAACCAGGGAATCCAATGCTCCACCTCAGGAGTAAACCTCACCACCAGATCGGCCTGTTTGGCAGAAGGCATCCATAACGCATAGTTGAGCAGTAACAAGAAAAATAAATCCGTTGTGAAATCGACACTTTGCTCGCATGCACTGATTCTCTGCCAAGGGCGTGTTACCGGTGGCAGTTTTTCGGGAGCCCAGCATTGGTAGGGATCAAAATAAGGCTTACCACCAATAGGATTGCTCAACAGATAAAACACACCCGTCACCGACGCAAACATCACCAGTGCTTTGCTAAATATCTCGAAGATAAACCCTGCGATCGCGACATTCCCACTGCTTAGAAAGTGCGCACCGAATTGGATAAGGGCAAGAATAAACACCAGTATCAATCCGTAATGCAGTGCTTGTTTATACAGCGGAAACAACTCCGTGCTGACCAATTGTTGCCCTGTCAAAAAGCTCCCCGCTACTTTTTGCGGATGCCCAAGATCTTTCAACACAGCAGATACTTCCGCCTCTGTCGCTTCACGCCCCTGCTCTTCTGCAACCGCTTCAAGCTTGTCGAGAATATTGGAGCGCAACTCGCGGGTAATTTCATCGCGACGGCTTTCCGGCAGTGCTTGTGCCACTGCATTTATATAGCGATCAATGAGTTCCATCATTCACCTCCAAAATTTTGCCTACATGTTGATTCAGTGCCTGCCACTCATTACTCAAACTTTCCAATAACGAGCTCCCCTCCGGTGAGAGCTGGTAATAACGCCGCTCCCGCCCTTCACCTTGCTGCCATTCGCTGGTCAACAAACCCTGATCCGCCAAGCGGCGCACCAAGGGGTAAAGTGTTCCTTCATCTATATCCAATCCAGCATCCTGTAGTTGCTTGCGTAGCGAATATCCGTAATGCGGCTGCCGCAAAGAGCCCAATACCGCCAACACCAAAATCCCCCGCCGCAGCTCCTGCCGAAGCTTCTCAAACTGTTCATCTGACATACTGTGCTCCACATACTATGCAATACACAGTAATTACTATGCACCACACAGTAAGTAATTGCAAGTGAATTGTGGATGTTTTTTCAGCAGCAATAGTGTTCAAGAGATCCAGGTGGACAAAAACAAAAAAAGCGCAATCACCTGATTACGCTTTTTTGTGTTCTGCTTGCCGCTTTGGGAAAGGGGAAAACTAATCTATCAACAGCTCTGGTTGCGATGTAGAGCGCGTGCCCGGTTTTGGGGGATTGTCTGCCGAGCGATAGGTAAACACCATCGAAAACTTGGTGTTATCCGTCGTATTTTTGCCTGCTGCATGGAAAAGATTGCTGTGGAATAACAACAAATCGCCCTGCCTCAGCGGCACCGCAATCGCTTGCTGCAATATGCTTTCATTTTTTTGAATATCAGTTTTAAGGAATTGCTTTTCATCAAGCTGGTCTGCGTCTATCTCTACCTTATGCGATCCGGGAATCACCCACAAACAACCATTTTCAGCCTGTTCATTACCCAGCGCCAACCATGCCGACACCAGATCAGCGCGGGCAAAATTCCAGTAACGGCTATCGCGATGCCATCCGGTTATACTGGAAAACGCGGGTTGCTTTGTCATGATGCAGTTGTGGTGCGCTTGCGATAAATACACGGTTGCGCCCAATAATTGATGCAACACCACACTGAGTGGCTGACCTGTTGCCCAAGCGCGCAAATCCGGATTTCGCGCTGTTGCCATCAACAACCGCCGTGCAGTTGCACCACCTTCTGCAGCGCGTGATGCAGGTGCCCCCGGATACTGAACATCCGCCTCAAATTCTATTGGCATTACTTGCTTATGTAACTCACCAAGGGCAAAAGCCACTACCTCATCGCAAAACTGCGCTGTAGAAAACGCAGGTAAAACCAAATAGCCGTTGGTTTTAAATTCAAGAATTTGGTGTGGGGTCAACATCGGTGAGACACTCATTGCCGCAAAAATAAGTGCGCAAATTTAACAACTTGTGAAGTCTTGTGAAAGGACAATATGAGCTATAGGCACATGCAGGCAAAGTGCTTATCATACGCAACCTTACCCTTCCATCGTCATAGGCCATAGATTGCATGAGCCAGCGCAGCCAACACCAAGCAATTATGTTTGCCGATGTCTCCGGCAGCTCTGCCCTTTATAAAAGGCTTGGCAACACACAAGCCAAAGCCATTATCGATGAAACCGTGCAATTCATGACGGCCATTACCATCGTCCATGAAGGTACAGTCGTTAAAACCATTGGCGATGAAATTATGGCGCGCTTTAATGAGAGCACGCAGGCTTGCGAAGCAGCTATTGCCATTCAACAACGCGCAATCAAAGAGCCCCGCCTTAAAGATCTTGGTATACGTATTGGCATCGCCTGCGGCGAGGTACTGATCACCAGCGATGACGTATTTGGCGATATTGTCAACGATGCAGCCTATGTCGCACACATCGCACGTGCCAACCAAATTGTCGTTACGCAAGCCGTTGTCGATACGCTGGAAGATTCACTGCGCCGCGACTGCCAAATGTTTGATCGTATCAACATCAAAGGTGAGACCGAAAAGACGCTGATCTATCGCCTTGAATGGCAACATTCAGGTAAAGAAAATCGTGCAACCATGGTGATGCCTATACATGACGTCACCCGTTTTGTTGATAAATTCCAATTGGAATTATCTGTAAACGATAAAAAAATTGCGCTTCTGCCCGAACAAACGCCATTTCAAATTGGCCGCGATCCAAACAAATCACAATTGTTAATTGAAAACGATCTGGCATCGCGCGAGCACTGTCATATTGAATTCCGGCGCGGCAAATATGTGCTGATTGATCACTCCACCAACGGCACCTACGTTTATAGCGATGAGCAACCGCCCATCTATTTGCGCCGCGAAGAATTACCACTACAAGGCAGTGGTTATATCGGCCTTGGCCAAACTGTTACCGCAGATAGCCCTTGGGCTTTGCACTTCACGTTGTAATGTTGCTCTCCCAGCGAATCTATTTTATGAATTCAACACCGCAATACGCCACACCCAGCCTACTCCGCCGTTTTGCTGCAATGGTTTATGACTCATTACTATTGATGGCCGTCAGCATTTTATACGGTGCAGTCACTACCGGGATTAATGTTGCGATTAATGGAACACCCACAATGGGAGCGCGCATCAGCTGGGGAATGTGGGGTTGGATCGTGTTTGCAGGTTGGATTGTGACAATCGGATTCTTTTTTTGTTATTTCTGGCACAAGTCCGGCCAAACGTTAGGAATGAAAACCTGGCGAATGAAAATTGTAAATGATTCCGATCTCAACACGCCCGATTACAGCAAGTGCATCATTCGCTGTGTTATTGCTCCATTCTCGCTGCTGTTATTCGGTATTGGTTATTGGCTACTCTATGCCAATCCGGAGCGCCAAACATTACACGACAAAATCAGTAAAACCCGCACCGTACTGTTAGAGAAAGATCCCAAAAAATAATTAACGGATCCGGATTTTTGCTGAAGGCTTTTCAATCAACAACCAGGTGATGTGGGATATCGCCACCGCTACCGCCAAGGCAATCCAGGCACTGCCTAACAATCCCGGCCAAAAAGTCACTAATGCTTTTATCGCTGTGATATGAAAAAGATACAAGCTAAAGCTGATAAAACCAAAATAACGCATCCCTTTCAGCGAAAAAAGGCGAGCCATTACCCCCGTACCACATACACAAGCTAGCAATACCAATCCCCATAACACGCCATATAATAAAAATTGGCGATGAAAATAAGTAATCGATATTTCTTTCCTCAACCACACTTCAGCCAGCAATGGTGTCATCAACACAATTATCGCAAGTGAAAACCAACCGCTCCATTCAGCTATTTTTTGAATAGCAGGCACATTACTCCAGACAGAATGTTTCCAATGATGAAACACGACAGCCAATGTCGATCCTATTAAAAAGACACACAGATAAGGCCCCAGATGCGGGGAGTTCAGTGGCACGCTCGCCTGCGGCCACAACAGCTGCGTTCCTGCAATTAATGCGACTGACACAACCAATGAAAGCCATATACGGTCTTTTAAAACATAAACATAAAGTGCTGCTACAAATGGCAAAACAAAGTAATAACGAAATTCAACCGGAATACTCCATGTAACAGAGTAGCCTTTTTGCAGCAGCAAATGATCAACAAGCTCAGACCATGTCAGTGCAAATGGAATTCCGCCAAGCGGAGTTGATATATGAAAGCGAACAACTAACCATGTTGCCAACAAGCAGGTCAGTAAATAAAAGAAGAATAACGGATAAATGCGAAAAAAACGGCGCGTAAAATAGTTAGCAAGTGCACGAGGTTTGAAAGCAGCTTGCCTGTTTTCTAAAAATGGCAAGGTCAGTAAAAAAGCACTCAGCAAGAAAAATAAATACACCCCGCTCTTACCAATACCTGACAAATCCAGCCTGGGAAACAAATCCATATTGTTTTTACTGGCGTGACTGACAAACACCATCAATACCGCCAATCCGCGCAAACCGTCCAACGCATCTATCTGGAAGCGGCTATCCGATAATTCCCGACCTTGCATAAAATCAACGCGCCCTATTGAGCAAATAAATCCCGAGCGTAATGCACAGCAATATAGGAATCATCACAGCAATTAACGGAGGGAAACCAAATACCAGACTCGACGGCCCCAACAATTTTTGCAACAGCACAAAAACAATTCCAAACACCACACCAGTAAAAATACGCTGCCCCATTGTCACGCTGCGCAAAGGACCGAATACGAACGAAATAGCAATTAACACCAAACTGGCTGTGGCAATCGGCTGTAAGAATTTTTGCCAGAATGCCAAACTGTAATTACTGGATTTAAGATTTTGCTCATTCAGGTAATTGGTATAGTAGTGCAGGTTGCGCATGGAAATATCTTCCGGTGCCAACACCAAAATATTGAATAAGTTGGGTGTCAATGGCGTTTCCCAGCGACGTTCGGGAATTTTTTCAATCCGCATAGAATCTTGTTCAAGATGGGTAATAGATATGTCTTTTTCTTGCCAATATCCCTGATGATAAACCGCCTCTTTTGTAAAACTTGCTGATTCCAATTGGTGTTGATCATTAAAGTGATAACGCGTCAAACCATAAATAACACCATTAGGCAGTACCGCACTCACATACATAAATTCATTGCCTTCACGGTTCCACATTTTTTGTGGCGCTTGTTGGGTCACATTGTATTTTAAAAAATGCCGACGGTTATCCGCCATTTGCTCGGTATAAGGCGCAACAAATTCACCCAGCATTAATGCAATCACAATAAACACCAACGCCGGACGCAGTGCAATCCAGGCAATGCGCTTTACCGATACGCCAGCAGCTCGCACTATGACAAGCTCACTGGTGCTGGCAAGCAACCCTAATCCCGCCAAACAACCAATCAGGCATGAATAAGGAATCAGGTCATACAACCGGCGTGGCACTGTTAATGCCATGTAATAAAACGCTTCCAATGCTGTATAGGTTTCAGTGACTTTTTCCAGTTGGCCAATCAAGCCAAACACAAAATCCAGCGAAATAAATACCAAGAGTGTTAGCGCAATTGCAAAAAAAACTGTGCGCGAGATATAAGCCGTAATTTTACGCATGGGCAACCCTCATTGTTTTGGTGCGAGGCTGCAATAACACCTGCCAATTAAGCATTAATAATGCGATCAGTAAAAATGGAATATGCACAACCCAAACGCCTAACCACACAGGCAAATCGCCCTCGGCAATTGCTCCGCGCGCATTGATTAAAAACGAGAGATAAAAAACATAAATCAAAATAGCAGGCAGCATTTTTAAATAACGCCCCTGACGTGGATTGGTTTTACTCAGTGGCACCGCGAGTAAAGTGGCAATCAATACCATCAGCGGCATCGATATCCGCCACTGCAAGGTCGCTTTGCTTTCGGTATCGTCAGCCGCCAATAGTTGGGCCGTTGTTTTGGCATCTGCCTCACTTTCAAACTCCGCCACGCTGGTTGTTGGTGGCAAATATCTACCCCATTCACTAAACCGGGTTATCTTAAATTCACTGGTACCAGGCCGACCTTCGTAACGGTGTCCATTGTGCAATACCAGATAACGCTGGCCATAATCCGCTCTGTAGGCTTGCTCACCAGTTTCTGCGATAACAATTGTGGAATTTGCCTGACCGTCTTGCTGGGCAACGAATACTTTTTCAAGACGCTTATTGTCATCACTTACCTGTTCCACATACGTCATGATTCGCCCTTGTCCAATCGCCTGAAAGCGCCCTTCTTGCAAGCTTTCAAATTCACTGCGATTGCGCTGCTCTGCTAATGTCTGTTCGGTAAGTTGAGCGCCCAACGGGCTTAACCAAAAGCTGAACGCAGCAACAATAAGTGCAACAAGTGCCGCGGGGATTAACGTAACACCGATCAACTGCCATTGACTCATGCCGGTCGCCGATAGCACTACCATTTCACTTTCGATGTACATTCTTCCATAGGTCAGCAGAATTGCCAGATAAAATCCCAAAGGCAAAATCAACTCCAGCAAGTTGGGCATACGGTAGGCAATGATTGTAAACAGCACATCCACTGCGAGTTTTCCCTGTGCTGCATCATCAAGATAATCACTGAATTTTCCTGACAGGAAGATGGTGAGTAACACAGCCGTCACTGCCAGACTGGTGATCAATAAATCACGCGAGAGATATCGAAAAATAATCAAAATAATAATCCTGATATGAGACCTGAAACCCTGCCATGCTCAAAACTTATCCAACAGCACAACACAGCTTGTGAAAACGATCAATCGAGATAAAAACATACGGGGTAAGTGACACAAACCAAATGACATGGTTCCGGTTCAGATTGAATTTTGCCGCCATACCCCACGCGAATTGTGGCATTATCACGTACAGCGCCCGTTTTGTCTTGAGCGAATTTTTCCCTGTATTCTTCACCAAGGATTACTTATGACTGCCGCCAAAGCCACCACCAAAAAAGCCTCAGAGAAGCCAGCCAAGTCTGCCAATACCAACAACAATCTTATCCAGTTTTCTACCAAAGTACTTGACCCGGTGAAACACGCTACCCAATGTCTGGTTGTAGGGTGCTATGAGGGCATAAAACTTTCAGCCTCAGCCAGCGCAGTGAATGCTGCCGATGCCCAACAGGTAGAAGCTCTACTCAAGCGCGAAGGTTTTCAGGGTAAAACCGGGCAAAGCCTGTTGCTATTAAACCCGCAAGGCATTGCTGCGGAACGCTTGCTAGTGCTGGGAGTAGGAACGCCTAAAGATGGCAATATCAGCGCCGACAATTTCCGCAAAGCGATTCAAAAAATAAGCGAAGCATTGCGCCCAACACCTTGCACCGAGATTACCTTGGCACTCGCTGAAATCAGCGTCGCCGATCAGTCGGTTGAATGGCAAGCGCGGCAGGTCGCAGAGAGCCTGAGCCTTTTGGATTACCGTGCTGACAAATTAAAAAGCAAACCAGCCGATATCAGCCTGAAGCTGAAAAAAGTCATCTTTGGTGCGACCAAAGCACAAGCAACAGGAGCAACGAAAGGATTGCTACTCGGCCAAGCCATCGCCAAAGGCGTTAATCTTGCGCGTGAATTAGGCGATTTACCCGGCAATATCTGTACCCCAACCTATCTTGCCAATGAAGCCAAACGGCTCGCTCACAAGCAAGCAAAGCTGAGTGTGAATGTACTTGAAGAAAAACAAATGAAAGAGCTTGGCATGGGCTCACTCTTGTCCGTTGCAGCCGGTAGCGACCAACCTGCCAAACTCATCGTATTGGAATACAAAGGCGGCACCAAGAAGCAAGCACCTATCGCCCTGGTAGGAAAAGGCATCACTTTTGATACCGGCGGCATCAGCCTCAAGCCTGGCGCAGGCATGGATGAAATGAAATACGATATGTGCGGTGCAGCCAGCGTACTGGGCACCATCCAAACACTGCTGGAGCTGCAATTACCCATCAACGTTGTTGGTGTTATTGCAGCATCTGAAAATATGCCGAACGGCAGTGCAACCAAACCCGGTGACATAGTGACCTCTATGTCGGGCCAAACCATTGAAATTCTGAACACCGATGCCGAAGGCCGCTTGGTGCTGTGCGATGCGCTCACCTACACCGAGCGCTTCAAACCCAAAGCAGTGGTTGATATCGCAACACTCACAGGTGCTTGCGTGATTGCACTCGGCAATCACGCAACCGGCCTCTTCAGTAACAATGATGAGCTCGCCAAAGCCCTTCTGAAAGCGGGCGATGAAGCAGCCGACCGCGCATGGCATATGCCATTGTGGGACGACTATCAAAAACAACTCGACAGCAATTTTGCCGACATGGCTAACATCGGCGGCCGCGAGGCTGGTAGCGTGACTGCTGCTTGCTTCCTTTCGCGCTTCGCCAAAAAGTTTCCTTGGGCGCATCTGGATATCGCAGGCACAGCCTGGCGCTCCGGTGGTGCCAAAGGTGCGACTGGCCGCCCGGTTTCCATGCTTGTGCAATATTTATTGAATCAGGTTTGACTGTGACGCAAGTTGATTTTTATATCCTGCCGGAAACAACCAGCGATGCACGCTGGTTGTTCGCCTGCCGTTTGACCGACAAAGCCCACCGCATGGGAATGCGGGTATTGGTGGCCATGGATACTGAAGCGGAGGCGCGCCAGTTTGATGAGCTGCTGTGGACGTTCAAACCTGAAAGTTTTATCCCTCATCAGCTGATTAATTCAGGTAAACCCTCACCGGTAGAGATCACCTACAACGCTGAAGCTGGCGATCATCAAGGTTTGTTGCTTAACTTGAGCAAGACAATACCAACCTATTTCAGCCGCTTTGCTCGTCTGGCAGAGGTTGTTATACAGGAACCAGCTATGTTGGCTGCCAGCCGTGAACGCTTCAGCTTTTATAAAAGCCGCGGCTACCCGATTGAAACCAGAAAACTGTAATCTAGCCATGCGACGCAAACTGGGCGAGCAATAACGAAATACCCTCGCGCGAAAAATGTGATGGAAGGCAAATCAGATGACCAATACACATAAAACCAAAGCTGAAATTTTGCAGGAGCTGGAATCCATCAAAGGGTTATTGCTGGAGGAGGATGACATCCCCATTTTGCAAGAACTGGAGGCAGATGAATGGCAAGCAGACGCGCAGCTTCCAGAAAACCCCTTTGCACCACCATCCCATTCTTTTACTCAACACGAATCGGTTTTACCTGGCCAAGGATCATTATTCGATGACACCGATGCGGCAGCAAAAAATACAGTGCACACTAGCGCGCACTCACACCACAGTCATCAAGAACACAGCAATTTTCAAGAGCAGAAAAGGCACGGTTTTGCATCTCATTTACACCCACAACATCAGAATACAAAACCTGCACAAAACGCGATAACAACCAAACCGCTAGCCAAAGCGAGCGGCGAAAACCCGTTTTTACCCCAGCATATTCGCGAGCGTTTACACGGCAATAATCCACCGCCCTTGTTTGAATATGAGACAGCTAAAAAAATTATCAGCGCGACAAAAAATATCGCACATAAAACTAACAAGCCACGCCAGCATTTAATCGATGAGGTAATAACCGCAATGATGCCGCAAATCGAATCTGAATTGCGCCACCGGTTGTTTGCAATGAGCGTCGAGGATCTGGAAAAACTGCTTAACGAAGATGAAGACTTATAAAACTATGGTGTAACAGCCGGGGTTAAATCGCGAGAACTTTTGACTTTGCCGAACACCCACAATGCAATTACAACCAATAGGATATTAACTAAAAACACCTGATGATAACCGTAAAAATCGGCGACCAGCCCTACCATCAAACTACTCAGTAAATTACCGGCATGTGTGGTGTTGGTGTAAAGCGCAGAAGCACCACCAGATCGACCTGGCATCAAATCCTGAATGACAGACACACCCAACCCCGCCAGCACGCCAATAAAAATGGCATTGAAAATTTGCAGTATGAACAGATGCCACAACTCACTCGCAAGATAGACACCGACATACAGCAACAAGGCGGCAACAGCAGCGCAGCGGATCAAATTAATCAATCGAAAACGGCTTGCGTAATAACCGGCCAATAACATAAAAGGCACCTCCAACGCTGCCGTTGTTCCCATCACCCAGCCCATCCACTGCGGTGCAAACTGCAAATTATCTTTCAGGTGAATAGGCAGGCTGATCAGGTAGGCGTTATTCACACCCCACATCAATGAAAATGCAATTGCACACAACACAAGTGATTGCTTAATGGCAGGTGTTAACGAGGGTAATTGCGCGGGATTATCATCAAGCGAAACCTGTTTTTTGGATAAGCGCGGAAGCAATTTCAGAGAGGCAAGCGCCACCACAAAATACAAACCACCCGCCACCGTATAATTCACCGCAAAACTCCAATAGGTCGCCAGAAAAAATCCTAGCGGCGGCCCGGCAACCCACGCAAAGGCAATTTGCGCACGCATAATCGCATTGAATAATGGGATGCGTTCAAGAGGAATTTCCGCTTCGGCATAATCAAGGCTAAACGCCATAATTTGCGAAAAAGATACCATCGACAAACTCAGCAAAAACACCGCCGTCAGTGCCACAACAAGATAATCACGTGATACCGCAAAAACCGCACAGGCTAGTACACCCAACACACAGCACAGAACAATTAACGGGCGACGGTCTTTAAGTTTATCGGACCAATGACCGAGCCAATGGTTATAAACAATACTTGCTACAGCAATCCCTGCAAATGCCAACCCAACCAACAATGGCCGGGCACCAATTTCAGACGCGAGGAATAGACTGAACGTTGGCAATACCAAAGCGCCCACCAATCCGGCAATAAAAAACAACAAATACATGCCAAGGGCAATGGGGCGAAATAATGGTGAAGACACAAGTACGACCACATGGAAAAAATGGACGAACATAATAACCGAAACCGGTTACAGCCGGCAGGCATCTCCCCACCAAACTCAATACCCCCCGAATCTCCAACATCAGGCTTGGAAATACCAGTTTCTGTATAATCGCACTCCCTGACCTTGAGGATATACGCCATGCACTGCATCAGTATCCAAATACAACCCAAAAACAGCCGTGATTTTGACCGTGCTGCTTTTTTACAGCGTGTGCGCGATATTCGCTCACCCGAAATCGATGCCATCGAAGAAAAGGGCAAACTCTATTTGAGTTTTAATTTCTTTACCGAATTCCCTGCACAATTGTGGGAAGAACTGCAAAAGTGCCTTTACAAAGATACCCATTACACCAGCGTAATTGCACCGGTATCAGTTGCTATTTGCGAAAGCGAAGAAGACGAAGCCTGCCTATTGCTGCATCATTTTGACACCAGCGAACCCCTGGATAGTTTTTAATATCGCCCTACAAAATTGAGAGCCCTCATGTCTACCATTAATTGGTTCCCCGGTCACATGCACAAGGCGCGCAAAGAAATTGCGGAAGTTATGCCTCATGTGGATGTTGTTATCGAAGTGATTGATGCGCGCATTCCTTTTTCCAGTGAAAACCCACTGGTACCAAGTTTGCGCGGCGACACGCCACTGATTAAATTACTGAACAAAGCCGATTTGGCCGACCCAAACATCACAGCGCTGTGGGTTGAAAAAATGGAACAGGAGAAAGGCGTAAAAGCCCTACCCGTCAGCCAGCAACGGCCTGAGCAGATACGCAATCTACTCAACGTCTGCACCAGCCTTGTCAGCGAACGCCAACGTGAAGTTCGTCCTGCACGCGCGATGATTATGGGAATCCCCAATGTCGGTAAATCCACTATCATCAACACACTGGCAGGCCGCGTCATTGCAAAAACCGGTAATGAAGCCGGTGTTACCAAAGCACAACAAAAAATTAAATTGGACAATGGCATTTTACTGACCGATACACCGGGATTTTTGTGGCCCAAATTATCTCCCCCTTCTTGCGGATACCGTCTGGCCATTACCGGCGCGATAAAAGATACGGTTTTTGATTATGCGGACATCGCTCTTTATGCAGCGGAATATTTGCTGAAAGCCTATCCGGATGCATTAAAAAATCGTTATGGATTAGATGAACTGCCCGAAACCGATTTGGAATTGTTGGACGCAATCGGGATAAAACGCGGCTGCACCCGCAAAGGTGGTGGTGTGGAGATCCAGAAAGTTGCATCGATTTTAATTACCGAGTTGCGCGCAGGTTTACTGGGGCAAATTAGCTGGGAAACACCAGAGATGACCCAACATGAAGTTGAAACTGCCAGAATAGAAGACGAAAAAAAGCGGATCGAAAAAGAAGAAGCTGACCGGATTCGCCGGTTAAAGACCAAAAAAAATCGCCGTTAAGCGGCGATTCTTTTCATGCAGTGCGAACAAATTCGTTACAACAATCCTCGTACATAAGCCGCTAGCGCCTGAGGATTAGGATTGCCGGCTAGCTCCTCCGGCAATTTTTTCACATGCCAGATCACAGTCCAATCCAAATACTCACCGGGCGCTAAAGACACTGACGCACCTTGTTGCTTCATCTCGATAAAAATATGTTCAACGTGAGTAAATATTTCCACTTCGCGCTCACCGTCCGCAATCGCAGCAGGAGGATTATCCGCAAATTCTTTTACCAATAAATAACCGTCATCGATGTATGCCACCCATCCTTCTTTGCCATCTTGCATCGCTTTGTGATGGTCGGTACGGATCTTTTTTGCATCGTAGTCATACCAGGTCAAATCGCCGATGCTTTGCACATCCAAAGGATAAAAAATCCCACTGACAACATCCGTCTCACCGCTAGGATAAAACAAGCTACCCGATGGCGGTAAGCGAGTGACCTCCAAAGGAGCTACATGCTTTGCTTTTGTGCCGTGATTGGTAATGCGATAGGTTACCGCGATACGATCAACGCCGCTGGGCAAATAGGTTTTGGTAAATTGATAGCCGGTTTTTGGATCAACCTCGCTGGTGAGGACAATGCGGTCATCATCAGCGCTCAATTTATAAGGTTTGCTATCAAGAACATCTATGGGTGGCCAACCCCACTCGGTTTGAGGGCTTGACCAAAAGACAGTCCCCCAATCGGTAATCCGATCAAGATCTGCAATTTGCACTAAAAGCTCATGACCATCATATTTGAGCGAAGAAACACGTCCAGCGACTTTGGGCATAATTTCCATACGGATTTTGCCCTGTTTGATATAAATCCGCGAACCGTCCTGTTTGCAAAACTCAGGCAACGAAGCCGCATCCTGACTGCTTTTGCCACATCCGGACAACATCATCACAATGGCCAGGAATGCGATCAGGGAATAGCGTTTACTCATTGTCTATCATAATCCTCTAGCAGCGTTACGCCGCCATTAAGGCCAAGCCCTTACGGGCGCTTGTTACGGTTTTTTTACAGGTCTTTAAGTGTACCCACTTTTGTTCGCATCGACTATTTAACATCGGGTAAAGCCTAGTAAAGCAAGGTAAATAACTTGCGCTGGTATTCAATTGCCAACAGATCAGCCTTACCCAATGCAGCAATAATCGAAGTGAAGGTTTTGCGCGCTTCACCCTCCGCGAAGTTGCGATCTTTGCGCAACACCTCTAATAAGTGCTCCAATGCAGGGCGGTATTGGGACTCCTGATGGTATTGCAACGCAAGCTGGTAACGCACCGATAAATCATGAGGAGCCTCGGCATAGGCGGCCTCAAGCGCCGCCAACTCAGGTGTTTTAGCCGCCTGTTTTTTCAGCATAATCTGCGCTATCAGTTGTTCATACCGGGCATCCTGATCGGCCATTTTGATGTTAGATAACAGCGTTTCTGCTTCATCAAACCGATTTAACTCGATATGGCACTGAGCAATGAGTAACGCGATTGACGGTAACTGTTTTGATGCATCATAAGCGTTGCGCAACAATGGCAAAGCCTCAGCAAACTGCGCTATCGCCATTAATTCCTGAGCTTGCTGAAGCGGTGCCTCCCAAGGTTTAGGCAAATATTTTGCCAACACTTCCCGCACCTGCACTTCAGGCAGCGCACCGGTAAAACCATCAACAGGCTGACCATTTTGCATAATCATTACTGTAGGCAAACTGCGCACACCAAACTGTGAAGAAATCATTTGTTGGTCATCCGCATTGACTTTGGCAAGTAAAAACGCCCCCGCATATTCAGTGGCAAGTTTCTCCAATATCGGCATTAAATTTTTACAGGGACCACACCATTCAGCCCAAAAATCAATCACAACAGGGCGCTGAAAAGACTCATCAATAAGATATTGCTGGGCATTATCCAGCGTGATATCGACAACCGTTAACGGCATAGTCATGTCATTTACTCCAGTTCACGCAAGCTGATCGTCACAGCAGTTGTTGCGTTTGAAACATAAGCGATAGATTCAGTAATAGTGACGCTGAGGTTCATAGTTTTATCAACCAGAGCGACCATCTGTTGCAACTCATCAGGGGAAAAACAATGTATTTCCACTTTGGGTAATGCGCCGATAGCAGCGGAATTGGTTTTCCACCACACGTCCATACCGCGCCCATAGCTGAATACTTTTACTTTCTGCGCTTGGCTGGATGCTTTTTTCAAACGATCCGGGGATGGCTGCCCTACTTCGATCCACTCGAGAATAGTGCCGTTATCGTGTTTTAACCACAAATCCGGCTCATCCATAGAAGACAACCCCTTGGTAAAGGTTAAATTTTCCGCAGCCCGAAAACAAAAGGCTAGAATACGCACCATCATACGTTCGATGGTTTCTGACGGATGCAGAGCAACGGTTAAATTAAAATCACTAAACACTGAGCGATCGACATCTGACAACGCCAGATTCGCTTTATAAATAGTTGCTTTTTCAGCCACAGATACCTCGTTTCAATACCCAGGTTGTTAACCTGATTTTTTAATCCAGCCTTAAATGAGCACGCAGTTTACCAAAATGCCAAACATTTTTGATTTCACCACCACGTCCAGCCAAACCGCAGTGGATTTTCTTGCCGAAAAAACCGGATTACCCAAAGCACGCATTAAAGATGCAATGAATAAAGGTGCTTGCTGGTGGAAGCAAAAAGGCAAATTGCTGCGTTTACGCCGTGCCAGCAAAGACTTACCCGCAGGAACCCGCATACAACTTTACTATGACGAGCAAGTTCTCAGCCGCACTCCTCCAGCCGGGCAATTGATGCTTGATAAAGGCCGCTACAGTATTTGGTACAAACCTCATGGAATGCTGGCACAAGGGTCGCAATGGGGGGACCATTGCAGCTTATTGCGCTGGGTGGAGGTCGAATACAAACGCGAATGCTTTTTAATCCATCGACTTGATGCTGATGCTGCTGGCTTGATGATGATTGCACACGACTCTAAAGCAGCTGCACTGCTATCCCAATTGTTTCAAAGCCGCGATTTAAAAAAATATTACCTTGCACAAGTCACAGGCGAACTCAACGCCACAAACTTACATATCAACCAACCGCTCGATGGCAAAGAATCCATCAGTATCGTAAATACGCTTAGAGTGAACGACAATCACCTATCGACGCTAGTAGAAGTATTAATTGAAACCGGTCGCAAACACCAAATACGCCGTCACCTATCAGGTATAGGCCATCCGATCACAGGTGACCGACTGTACGGCAGCGCAAGCAAAACCCCTTTGCAACTTCTCGCCTATAAACTCGAATTTTGCTGCCCAATCAGCAAACAGCCCATTCAATTAGAACTCCCCAAGCACTTACATTTGTAACAAGACCTGGTTGTTAAAAAAATATAGGCTGGGCTGGATCCAATAAGCGGATTATTGAATCGAAACTAACAATAACGACTCGTCACTACTTCCACCATTGATCAAGGGATTATCTATGAGCTTACCTTTCACCCCTGATTCAGACCGAATCATCACACTGGATGTGCTCAGAGGATTTGCATTGTTTGGCATCCTCTACGCCCATATGATTTTTTGGTACGCCGGCGGCCCATTGCCTGAAGAAACGTATCAACTTTATAAAGACATTGGCAGCGGTATTGCCATTGGCACCTACATGATTTTTATAATCAGTAAATTTTTTGCCATCTTTTCATTTCTATTTGGCCTGAGTTTTTACATCCAAATAGACAAACTGGCACAACGTCACCAACCGATCGTCACACGCTTTGCCTGGCGGCTCACTATCCTGGGAGTTATCGGTATTTTGCATCACATTTTTTGGCGCGCCGATATTTTAACAATTTATGTACCCCTTGGCTTTCTATTGTTGTTCTTTCGCAACATGAGCAACAAGACGCTGCTTATCGTTGGTTCGCTTTTGGTATTAAATATTCCAACCAAATGCGCAGAATTAATTTCTATTGTTGTGCGCGACCAATTACAACTTATTCAAGAAGACCACAAAGCTGCAGGTGCAGCTTATTATGAAATCATCAAACACGGCAGTTTTTCGCAAATGTTCCAACACAATATCCATGCCGCATCGGAGAAGTTTAATTATCAAATCAATAGCGGCCGCGGATTTATTACGTTTGGTTTCTTTTTACTGGGAATGCTCGCCGGACGCATGCAGTATTTTTCACACATAGAACAGCATCGCCCACTGTTTGTCTCAGTGTTAAAAAGAAGTGCCTGGGTATTATTGACAGCCCTTTTGGTCGGCTTAGCATTTAGCGCAAGCAGTTTTATATTGAAGATAGATTTCGAAAAAGCACCGCTTGCAGGCTGGACCGGAGGCTTCATTTTGGAATTCTTTAATGCCTCTCTGACCCTTATTTATATCACGGGAATTAGCTTGCTGATGCTAAAACCAAAATGGGAGAGCCGATTAAAGCCACTAGCCAGCGTGGGAAAAATGGCATTAAGCACTTATCTAACCCAGTCAGTTATCGGTGTCTTCCTGTTTTTTAATGTTGGTTTCGGCTTATTCACGCTCACAAGCCCAGGTCAAAATGCACTTTTATGCATTGTTATATTTACGTTACATATTTTTATTTGCCGCTGGTGGTTGAAACACTTTAATTATGGCCCGGTAGAATGGCTATGGCGATCAGCAACAGATCTAAAATGGAAACCACTAATAAAACAGCAATTACCTGGATTAAAAACCGAATAAAGACATGGCCAGATAAGTTAAGCCCACCCAATAAAAAATCCCCGTTGATAGACTCAACGGGGATTTTTTTATTTACACCGCTATGATGTTAATTACACTGATTATTCAACGCACATGCTCTAACTGCATTAGAGAATGCGTAACCTGTAACATAATCTTCCCAGGTGGACCACGCCATAATCCCACGCAAATCGGGATAGGTTTTTGCTGGTTTGTAACCGACACCGCAATCACCTGAACGCAAGCAACGCATTGCTGCCTTCACAACTGCAGGATTGGTATAACCACTACCCGCTGCTGTAGGTGCAGTCGATGCAGGCAACCCGATAATCACTTTATTTGCAGGCAAACCAAGGTAGCTCACACCTGTGCTTCCGATTTGGAAACCTTCAATCAACGCCTCAGTCCATGCAACCAAACCATCTTGTGTTGCCGAGTTGTAGAACTGACCATTTTTACCAGGCATTGAACCTGTGTTGTAGTACTGCATTTGGATCCAGCTGATGTCATCGCGCAATGCGTTGATTAATGGCAAATAAACACCCCAGTTGTATTGCCCTAACCAGTTGCCCGGTAAATTCGCACCAATGGTGTGTGCTGTTTCTGGAGCCATAGTCAACAAGAAGCTGGAGCCGTAACGCGCTTTCAAGCGCTTGATTGCACGCGCTAAATAATCAGCAGAATATTGCGGATTAGTGAGATTGATTTGCGCATTAGGATTGGTGTGTAAACCTTTTTCAGTATCGATATCAATACCGTCCAAACCAAATTGATCTTTAATCGCAATGAAAGAATTTACAAAATTGTCTTCGTGCGCTTGTGTAGTCAATACAAACGTTGCGTTAGCGCCACCAATCGACAACAACACTTTTTTGCCTTGCGCTTTCGCTGCAGTAATTTGCTGTGCGGTTGGATTGTTTTGGTAACCACCTTCATTACCAAGGAAGAGAGATCCATCTGCATTGATACGCGGGAACGAAATGTTCAGCACAGTGTAGTTAGGAATTGACGTCATCTCTTCCAATGGCCAGTGCCAGTTTTCCCAATAACCAACCAAATCCCGACCATTATTAGTGACCACAGAACTCACACTGGAAGATGACAGACTGGAACGAGAAGAGCTTGATGGCGCGATAGAAGAGCTTGATGGTCGTATAGAAGAACTGGAAACACTGGACGCGCTTGTTCCCGGGCAATTTCCGCCCGCAGTCCACGCATCTTGCCAGTAGGTACCCGTGCCAGGAGCATAAGCCCAAGTCGCTGTTGACGCGCACCAACCTGGAATCTTACAAGTGTATGTTCCACCCACATTTGTGACTACAGTACCCAAACTGTAATTGGTGCCGGCCACATAAGTCGGACAGAAGCCAATCGAACTGCTTGACATTGAACTGGATGATCGACTTGAACAGACAGCAGTATTACCTTCCGAACAAGTAAAACCAAAGCTGCTGGCAGAAGAGCGCGAGCTTGATGAGCGGGAACTTGGCGCAACACTTGAACTTGGAGTAACACTTGATGCTGCAGTATCGCAAGCACCATTATCAGTCCAATGCTGCCATTGGCCTGATGAAGTCGTAGGGTTATTACCCTGTGTCCAATAATTTGCTGTATACGCTCGTCCAGAATGTTGGACTTTGTTGCCTTGGGTATAAACAGTACTACTCGCCCAAGTAGACAAACCAGCACAGCTTACTGCCAGCACATCACTGGATATAAACGATGCCCCGAGTAAAGCACCTGTAAGAAATAAAGATTTCATCGACGTTACCTATCCGTTCATTATCGTTAGTTGAGGAAATAAACACCGGCGAATGCAATTTATCGCTTCATCATTCTTACTGCAGACAAATCATCTAAATACCCGACACTTGCTACACACTTCGCCAGACCACAAATGTCAACGTTGTCTAATATGCACGCAAAACCACACCGGATATTTAAACGAAAATAACGTACGTAACTCTAATTAGATGATTATTGGAAAGAATGAAGAAGACAGCACAAGACAACGTTGCCAGAGAATAAGTACATCTTTTGATCCAAACAAGTACTTTTAATATATAAAAACAGAAAAATCAGCTTTTTAGTTATTTTAAGTGCCACGCAATCAACAATAGATAAAAAAACACCCCGCTGTGCGGGGTGTTTTCTGAAGACAGGGTTTACTCTGGGCGCATATGAGGGAATAGCAACACATCTCTTATGGAGGGAGCATTGGCAAACAGCATAATCAATCGGTCAATACCGATTCCCTCACCTGCCGTCGGCGGTAAACCGTACTCCAGTGCACGCACAAAGTCTGCATCATAGTGCATAGCTTCATCATCGCCCGCATCCTTCTCACGCACTTGTTGCATGAAGCGCTCTGCCTGATCTTCTGCATCATTCAATTCCGAGAATCCATTCGCCAATTCACGGCCACCGATAAAAAATTCAAAGCGATCAGTGACTGCAGGATTTTCATCATTGCGACGCGCCAATGGCGACACTTCAATTGGGTATTCAGTGATAAATGTTGGCTGATCCAATTTGTGCTCAACTGTTTCTTCAAAAATCTCGATGTGGATTTTACCCAACCCATAAGATTCTTTAACTTCAATACCTAAATCTTTAGCTGCTTTCGTCGCACCTTCAATAGTACTTAATTGTTCCCGGGTAATTTGTGGGTTGTAATGAAGCACCGAATCAAACACTGACATGCGCGCAAATGGTTTACCAAAATCGTACTCACTGGTTTGGTATTTCAATACTGTTCCGCCAGTCACTTCAATACATAATTTACGCAACAAGTCTTCGGTCAAGTCCATCAAGTCTTTGTAATCTGCATAGGCTTGATAGAATTCCATCATGGTGAATTCAGGATTGTGTCGAGTGGAAACTCCTTCGTTACGGAAATTACGATTAATTTCAAATACGCGCTCGAAACCGCCAACAACCAAACGCTTCAAATATAACTCTGGCGCGATACGCAAAAACATATCCATATCTAACGCGTTGTGATGCGTAATAAATGGTTTAGCGGAAGCGCCACCAGGAATAACATGCAGCATCGGCGTTTCCACTTCCATGAAACCACAACCACTCATGTAATTACGGATAAAACTGATACATTGCGAACGCAAACGGAAAGTGTCACGCACTTCAGGGTTCACAATCAAATCGACATAACGTTGACGATAACGAATTTCCTGATCGCTCAAACCATGATATTTATCCGGTAACGGCCGCAGTGATTTGGTGAGCAACTGATACTCTTCAAGGTTTACATACAAATCACCTTTCCCTGATTTATGCAACGCACCTTTTACACCAACGATATCGCCAATGTCCCACAAGCCCCATTTATCTTTAATCACTTCTTGCGCGGCTTTGTCCGCATAAAGCTGGATAGAACCATCGCCATCTTGCAGCACCATAAATGGGCCGCGCTTAGCCATAATACGGCCAGCAACACTCACCATGTGATTCAATGCTTCCAACTCTTCTTTGGTTTTTTCACCAAAAGCAGCCTGCAAATCCACACTTTTATCAGCACGACGAAAATCATTTGGAAAGGCATTACCTTTCTCGCGAATAGCAGCCAACTTATGACGGCGCTCGGCAATCAGTTTGTTTTCATCCTGTGCTTCTACTTGTGGTGATTGGGTTTCGTTGCTCATAGTGTTCACTGAAGTTGAATTAAAAATAGAAGGTTAAGGCCATCAAAAAATTAAAGGCCCGCTTTTAAACTTTCGACAATAAATTGATCCAAATCGCCATCCAAGACCGCTTGGGTATTAGAGGTCTGTACGCCGGTCCGTAGATCTTTGATACGCGAATCATCCAATACATAAGAGCGAATTTGGCTGCCCCAACCGATATCGGATTTGTTATCTTCCATCGCTTGTTTTTCGGCATTGCGCTTTTGCATTTCCTGCTCGTACATTTTTGCACGCAGCATTTTGTAAGCTTTATCGCGGTTGGCGTGTTGTGAGCGCTCGTTCTGACACTGCACTACAATCCCTGTTGGGATATGGGTGATACGAATCGCAGAGTCTGTTTTGTTAACGTGCTGACCACCAGCGCCACTTGCACGGTAAGTATCAATACGCAAATCAGCCGGGTTGATTTCAATTTCAATGTTATCGTCGATTTCAGGCGATACAAAAACGGAACAAAAAGATGTGTGGCGACGATTACCGGAATCGAAAGGTGATTTACGGACTAAACGATGTACGCCAGTTTCTGTGCGCAACCAACCGAAAGCATATTCACCTTCAAAATAGATGGTGGCACTTTTAATACCGGCCACATCGCCAGCGGAGACCTCTTCAAGTGTTACCTTGAAACCTTTGGCTTCACCCCAGCGCAAATACATACGCAGTACAATCTCAGCCCAATCCTGAGCTTCTGTTCCACCGGAACCCGATTGAATATCCAGGTAAGCATTATTGGGATCTGTCTCGCCAGAGAACATACGGCGGAACTCAAGTACAGCGAGCTGCTTTTCCAGACGATCAAGTTCGGCTTGTACATCAGCCACCATAGACTCGTCATCTTCTTCCACTGCCATATCCAGCAGCTCGCGCGAATCAGCGACGCCATTATCCAGATCGTCGATAGTTTTTACGACCATCTCTAACGATGAGCGCTCTCTACCCAAGGCTTGGGCTCGCTCGGGGTTTTCCCACACGCTGGGTTCAGCCAGATCCAGCTCAACTTCGGCCAAACGCTCTTTTTTTAGATCGTAGTCAAAGATACCCCCTGAGCACATCGGTGCGCTCGGTGAGGTCTTTGAGGCTATTTAATAAAGGATTAATTTCCATAAATCAGCGCAGTTTTCTCTGTAATGGGGGCCAAAAAGCCGGAAAAAGCGAGGCGCGCATTCTACATGAGATAGCGCATGAGGCCAAATCAGCTATAGAGCAAAAACGCCTTGCTGATCAGTCGTCGGAAATCTCAATATTTGGCATAGACTGGGTGTTTTGCTGGACTTTCTCTATCAGTTTGCGAGCAATAGAACGATATTTTTGGCTAATCACTGATTCAGGATCAGCAGCCACGGAAGGCTTACCTTCATCTGTACCCATGCGGATTGATAAATCCAGAGGTAATGCACCCAAGAGCTCTGACTGGTAACTGCGGGCAATACGCTCACCACCACCCTCACCAAAAATATGTTCCTCATGACCACAGTTAGAACATACATGAATTGCCATATTTTCAATTACCCCCAACACGGGCACACTCACTTTGTTGAACATTTCTATGGCTTTTTTTGCATCCAGCAAAGCGATATCTTGGGGTGTTGTAACAATGACCGCGCCAGTTACCGGCACTTTTTGGGCTAGCGTAATCTGGATATCACCCGTACCCGGCGGCATATCGATGATTAGATAATCCAGATCATCCCAGCGAGTCTGCATAAGCAATTGCTGTAAGGCTCCGGTAGCCATTGGCCCGCGCCACAGCATGGGGGTATCTTCGGTGACCAAATAACCCATCGATATAGACTGGATACCGTAAGCGACAATAGGCAACATTTGTTGTTTACCCTGCTCACCAACCACATCCGGACGGCGCTGCCCAACACCTAACATCTGCGGCTGGCTTGGACCATAGATGTCTGCATCCAAAATCCCTACGCGCGCGCCCTCTATCGCTAATGCCAAAGCCAAATTGACTGATGTTGTGGATTTACCTACCCCACCCTTGCCTGATGCAACAGCGATAATATTTTTAACATTAGGTATCGCTTGGGAATGTGCCATTTGTGCAGTAGCCATACAATAAACCTCTTCGTGTCACTTATAAAACGCACTCTAAATGGGGCGCACCCTAACAAAAAAGGGTGCCTATTGGCACCCTTTTTCATCGCACTGACTCGTCCTGAATAAAGTTGACACTTTTCTACTCTCTACTGAGGAAAGTGTTATGAATCCCGTTATTAAACGCACCCAGCGTGATTACTCTCTCGCCTTTAAATTGGCTCTTGTCGATCAAATCGAAAAAGGAGAGATGACTTATAAACAAGCCCAGTCTCGCTACGGTATACAAGGCAGATCTACAGTCTTGTGTTGGCTGCGCAAGCATGGTCAACTGGATTGGTCATTAGGTTTACCAGCAAAAGGCCTCCTCATGTCCGATAATCCTCGCCCTCAAACGCCAGAACAGCGCATCAAAGAACTGGAACAGCAGCTCGCTCTAACCCAACAAAAAGCGGATTTTTTCGAAGCGGTGGTTGATGTACTCAAGCGCGACTATGGAGTCAGCGTGGTAAAAAAGCCGCACGGAACATCATCCAAACGAAAACGTTAGCGGGTTTATCCGTTGTCCGTGGTTGCCAGCTACTCGGCATCAGTCGGCAAGCCTGGTATCAACAATGTAAGCGGGTGCGACAACGAGAAGTGCACACGCAGATACTCCTTGATGCGGTGCAGCGTGAACGTGCATTACAACCCTGCATCGGAACGCGCAAACTACAGCGCTTGTTACAACAATCCGCATTGGTTGTGGGGCGAGATCGACTGTTTGCTTTGCTGCGCGAACATCGCCTGCTGGTTCCCACCAAGCGGGCTTATCACAAAACAACGCACAGCCATCATCGCTTTCGCAAACATCCCAATCTTCTGAAGCCTGGTGAACATCAAGTGATTCCGCAACGACCAGAACATGTTTGGGTGGCTGACATTACCTATTTACCCGTGCATCAGGGCGAGGCCTATTTGAGTTTGGTGACCGATGCCTATTCGCGCAAGATTGTGGGGCATTGCGTCCATGACAATCTGAAGGCTGAGTCAGTAATCGGTGCGTATAAACAAGCACTACAGCAGCGACGCAGTGGTGATGAGCTCATCCACCATTCAGATCGGGGTATTCAGTATTGTTCAGCGCAATACCAGAAATTGCATTATCAATACGGTGTTCATTGTTCGATGACGGATGGTTACGACTGCTATCAAAATGCGCTGGCAGAGCGTGTGAATGGTATTTTGAAAAGTGAGTTTTTGATAAGGAAACCCAGGGATCTTGCAGAAGCAAAAGTGATGGTGGCCGAGTCGATTCGGATCTACAACGAACGTCGTCCGCATCTATCCCTAGAATACAAAACGCCCGATGAGGTGCATCGGGCGTTTGGATAAATCAGTGTCAACTTATTTCAGGACTGGACACACATCATTTAAATGGCTTCAGCCATTTCTTCTTGCTCATCCCGATCGTGTTGATGGTCTTTGGCGAGCAGCATATAAACTGAAGGCAATACAAACAAGGTAAAGAAGGTTCCGATTGTCATCCCCAAAACCAACACAATACCAATTGCATTACGCGCTTCGGCTCCTGCACCAGCGGCAAAAATCAGCGGCGTATGGCCAGCAATTGTTGCAACACTGGTCATCATCACTGGACGCAAACGCAGCAGAGACGCTTCGCTGATCGCATCCAATTTAGCTTTGCCTTCTTCCTGTAATTTATTGGCGAATTCAACAACCAAAATACCGTTACGAGCAATCAACCCCATTAGCGTTACCAACCCCACTTGCGAATAAATGTTGAGAGTGGTGGTAAATCCGTTGGTAAAAAATGGTATTGGCATTGGTATTTTCCAAAAGGTAAATAACAATGCACCAAACATCGCCAGAGGTACCGAACCAGCCAAAATAACCAATGGATCGCGGAAGCTATTGTACTGTGCAGCCAATACCAAAAAGATCATCACAATTGCCATCAAGAACGCCGGCAAAAAAGTATTTCCCTCGCGAATCAGCTGACGCGACTCACCCGTGTAATCAATTGTGTAACTGGTTGGCAAAATTTTTCTTGCTTCGGATTCTACATAAGCCAACGTTTCGCCCAAAGGCTTTCCAGAAACACCGCTGATTTTAACTGCATTTAATTGCTGCATACGGTTGATGGTACGCGGCTCGGTTGTATGACTGATGCTAGCTACCTGATCCAATCGAATCAATTCACCATCAGGTCCAGTAACATAAAGATTTGACAGATCATCGGGATTCAAACGTTCTGTACGCTTAACCTGGGGGATTACTTTGTAACTTTGTCCTGCCATGTTAAAACGATTTACATAGCCACCGCCTAACAAGGTGCCTACATCATTAGTCACCGTTTGCAAATCCAAACCAAGGTCAGCTACTTTTTCACGATCAATGCTTAATTTGTAGTCCGGTTGATCCACTTTCACATCCAACGTCGAGAAATAGAACATGCCGGATTTGGTCATGATTTCTTGTACTTTCAGCGCATGCTCATAAATTTCTTTAATATCTGCCGTAGATGCAATCACAATTTCAAAAGGAAATTGACCTCCACCAGGCAGTGCAGGCGGCGTGATCGGAAGAATTTTCACACCTGCTATAGCCGACAATTTCTGCTGCACCTCAGGCATGATTTCAAATACATCGCGATCACGCTCTTCCCAAGGCTTTGTTACCATGCCTGAGAACCCACCCGTCGGCAGCGTCAACTGAAAAGTAAAATCCGTTTCTGGGACACTCATAAACGCTTCATTAACCTGTTTACCGTAGTGAGAAGACTGATCAACAGTTGAGTTGGCTTGAGCATCAACAATACCGAAAATTACACCCTGATCTTCTGTTGGAGCCAACTCTTTTGGTGACATACTGTAAAGCGGAAAACACAACACAGTGATGCCAATCCAAAAGACGTATACACCCATACGATTTTGCAAACTAGCTTTCAATTTATTGCCATACCAATCACGGAAACGCTCAAACGGTTTTTCCAGCGGAGCCTTCAAACCCGCGTGAGGTTTCAACATGCGCGACCCCAGCATGGGCGACAATGTAATTGCAACAATTGCTGAAATTGTTACTGCACCTGCAAGCGTAATAGCAAACTCACGGAACAATGAACCAATCAAACCACCTTGCAAACCAATAGGAATGTAGACAGAAGCCAAGGTCACTGTCATTGCCAAAATCGGCCCTGCAAGTTCACGAGCAGAAATAATTGCCGCTGCAAAAGGCTTCATGCCATCTTGAATATGACGCTCGATGTTTTCCACCATAACAATGGCATCATCAACAACGAGACCAACACACAATACGATCGAAAGCAGTGTTAGCAAGTTCAATGAGAATCCACAAACTTGCATAATGAATAGTGCACCGATCAATGACAGCGGGATTGCCAGAACGGGAATAATTACCGAACGACTGAACCCAAGGAACAAGAAAATAACGATGACAATAATTAACAAGGTTTCAGTGAGCGTTTTAACTACTTCGTGGATTGCAGCATCAATATACTCTGTTGAGTCATAAGCAACGGTGCCTGACAAACCTGTTGGCAATTCAGCCTTGATTGCCTCCATCTCTTTATTTACTGCTTTCATAACATCAAGGGCGTTGGCATTGGGCGCAACCCAGACACCCATAAATACAGCAGTATCCCCAGAGTAGTTAACAACGGTATCGTAATTTTCCGCGCCGAGCACAACATCAGCAATATCGCTTAAGCGGATAATCCCATCGGCTGAATTGCGAATCACGAGTTGTTTAAATTCATCGACACTTTTTAAATCCGTATCTGCACGCAAATTCACCTGCGTGTAAGAACCACGCGTTTGACCGACCGCTGCCTGAACGTTATTCGCTGCCAGGGCGGCACGCACTTGCACGGGTGTTACATTTAATGCTGCCATACGCTCTGGTTTTAACCAGATGCGCATTGCGAACGTCCTACCACCGAGAACATCCGCTTTTTGCACACCTGCAACAGCAGTTAAACGCGGCTGGATAGAACGCGTTAAAAAATCCGTAATTTGGTTCTGCTCCAGAATTTCTGAACTAAAGCTTAGGTAGGCGGCCGCGAATTGTGAATCAGCCGCTTCAATACGAATGGCAGGCACCTCTGCTTCAGGTGGCAAATCACCGCGCACCTGATTTACCTTGGCCGAAATTTCAGTCATGGCTTTCAGCGGATCGTAATTCAAACGTAAATGTGCAGTAACGGTAGACATACCCATCGCACTTTGCGATTCGATGTAATCAATGCCGCCAGCTGAAGCAATTGCACGCTCAATTGGTGTTGTAATAAATCCGCGTACTAATTCCGCGTTTGCACCAACATATACTGTGTTAATAATGATTACAGAGATGTCACTACGGGGATATTGGCGCACAGTCAGGTTTGACCCTGCCTGTATCCCCAAAATCAAAATAAGCAGGCTGACAACAATAGAGACAACCGGACGCTTAATAAAAATATCGGTAAATTTCATAAGTTAGGCTCAATTGGCTTTGTGGCTTATGGAGTAAATCAATTTGATCAATATCTCCCCTCTACCGAGGGGAGAGTAAAAATCGAAACAGGGATTAGAAAAATTAACTATCTGATGGAGTAGGTTCGAGCTTGAACTCTGGTGTAGGCAACGTACTTACAGTAACCGCCTGACCATTCAACAATTTAAATGCGCCCGCACTGGCCACCACATCACCAGCTTTAATGCCATCTACAATTTCAACAAAATCACCACGTGCCTTACCCAAGCGAACAAATTGTTGGCGTGCCTTAAAGGTTCCTGCCTTTTCTCCTTCTTCGATTACAAAAACCGTATCGCCGAAGGGAGCATAAATCACCGCTGTGCTAGGAACGGCTAATACATCCCGCGGGTCAGAGAGAGTGACTTGGGTTTCAACTGCCATACCTGGAATCAGCAGACTTTTTTCATTGTTGAGATACGACTGCACGATTGCGTTGCGAGTGACAGGACTAATTTCTGCACCGATTGCGGTTATTTCACCGCTGATTGTTGCATCAGAACCATCGCCCACATTCACCTCAACAGGTAAGCCACGGTTCATTTGAACCAGCCAAAATTGCGGGACAGGAAAATTCACTCGCACACTGTTGGTTGCTTGCAGCGAAACAATTTCCGTACCCACTAATAAGTCTTCACCCAAATCTACTTTGCGGATACCTAGACGGCCATCAAACGGAGCTCGAACCACTTTTTTATCAAGCGTTGTTTTTAAATCCGCCACATCACCTTGAGCTGACTCCATTTGCTGAACAGCGGTATCCAACTCACTTTGCGAAACAGTATTGCGCTTGCGCAATTCAACCAGGCGCTCATGGTTGGATTTAGCCAAACGCAAGCGCGCTTCTGCGGCGCTCAATTGAGCCTGCTCATTGCCAGACTCTTGTACCAGAATCACAGTGCCTTTCTTGACTTGCTCACCAGATTTAAAGCGGATCTCTTTCACCTTGCCTGCCACTTCAGCTGAAATGACAATCCCCTCAGATGCCTCTACGGTACCCATCGCTTTGTATGTATTTGGCCATTGCTGAACTTCAGCAGTGAAGGTACTGACTGTTTCTGAGGGCGGCGGTGTGTTTTCGCCTGCATTTACCATAGCGGCAATTTGGCCACCTTTAATGCCACCAACAACCAACACTATTCCGAGTAGGCTTGCAGCAGCAATGCCGATTGATTTCACATTGTTCATAAAGAGGAACCAATATAGAGGGGGAAGTATCACTAACACGGAGCTACGCAACATTATGCGGGAGGGAGTCGATAAACCGTCGGTATCCCAACCAAAACTGCGGCTTTTCAGCCGAAGATTCTTGCATAGCCATCACTAAAACCAAAACGAACAAATGTCACAAAGTGTAAAGCTCAAACGTTCGCTCTGGAGACCCAACAAAACCAGCCGACCATCTGGTCGGTTGGCAAATAATATTCCCTTTTTGATGATTGTCCAACGAATTGTTAGATGGAGCACAAAGTGATGACATTCATCACTCAGTGCTATTTTGCTTATTGTTATGTCAACCGATGTCAGGAGATTTGCACGCTACTAGCTTTCAATAGCGTAAACCATCCGGGCTTCAGCAATACCCGAACTTGAGCCAAATGCCGGAAGCGACGCAACCAAATACACATCCCCGGTGATGCGCCTCAGCATTGCACACATCGCATCGAGAGACTTATCAGAAGCAGCGGGCATATCACCTTCTATTGTCAGGGTATTCGTCCGCTCTAAAATGGCCAGCCGATCAGATTGCATCCACACGCTCACTGACTGGATGGAAATCCTGGGGAATGTAAAGGAAGATTTTTGCAAATTGATGTCTTTGGGAATAAAACGCCGAAATTGCGGGCCAGCATAAAATGCCGATGAAGATTCCGTTTTTGCACCCAAAATACCTTCAGCTAACAATCTTCGCTCCAGGAGACGAGTTTTGTTAAAGCCGACATAGTTTTGAGGGTAAAAAATAATCGATGTAGATGCCATATGCGTCCCTGCTGCTGTGGGTAATGATCTTCCTGAGTTTTCAATTCCGATTCAAACAAACAATCCATCAGAAATCAACGCGAGTACTGCTGTTCTTTGAAGTAGGTCTGCTAGCATCTGCGCTTCTACTATTTACTTCTCACTTTTATCTTTTTCCAATTTAAGCAGGATCCGAATATGACCTGGGCCCCCCATGTAACCGTCGCCACTATTATTGAACGCGACAATCGTTTTCTTATGGTCTATGAAGAGGCTGATGGCAAAAAAGTCTACAACCAGCCTGCGGGTCATTTAGACCCCAATGAAACCTTAACGCAAGCAGCAATTCGCGAGACGCTGGAGGAGACCGGCTGGACTGTGGAGTTGACCGGAGTGGTTGGGGTAAATTTATATACCGCACCCAGTAATGGCATCACTTACTTCCGCACCACATTTATCGCGCATCCGATCAGTCATGACCAAACACGCACGCTCGATACCGGGATTATTGAGGCTGTTTGGTTGAGCTATGAGGAAATTCTTGAACGAAAAGACCAACTACGCAGCCCAATGACACTCCAAATCATCGACGAATACCGCACAGGGCGGCGCTTTCCATTGGGTGTAGTCGGCTAGGGATCACACGCGTTTGTCTGCCAAGGTGGCAGCGAGCTGATTAGGCGGGTAAAATGCCCGCCTTTCCTTATCCCAGCAGTTGCTCCTTATGCCAGAAACAAATCTCCCCGCCAACTCAGGCAAAAGAGTCATCGTCGGAATGTCTGGCGGTGTGGATTCTTCCGTCTCCGCCCTACTCCTGAAGCAGCAAGGCTATCAAGTCGAAGGGCTGTTCATGAAAAACTGGGATGAAGATGACGGCACTGAATATTGCACTGCAAAAGCAGACCTTGCCGATGCCGAAATGGTCTGCGAGCGCATCGGCATAAAGCTGCACACGGCCAATTTCGCTGCCGAATACTGGGATAATGTGTTCGAACACTTTCTAGAAGAATACAAAGCAGGCCGCACGCCCAACCCTGATATCCTGTGCAATCGTGAAATCAAGTTCAAAGTATTCATGGAGTATGCACGCATGCTGGGGGGCGAACTGATTGCCACCGGTCACTACGTACGTCGGGCTGATTTTGATGGCCGCGCCCATCTATTGAAAGGACTAGACCCTAACAAAGATCAAAGTTATTTCTTGCATGCTGTGGGCGAAGCTGAATTTGCCAAATCCTTGTTTCCGGTGGGTGAACTGGAAAAGCCTGAGGTGCGCCGTATTGCAGAAGAATATGGGCTGGTTACCCACAATAAAAAAGACAGTACCGGGATCTGTTTTATTGGGGAGCGCCGCTTTAAAGATTTTTTGCAGCAATACCTGCCTGCACAACCCGGTGAAATCCAAACACCGGATGGCAACGTTATTGGCGAACACATGGGTTTGATGTATCACACCATCGGCCAACGCCAAGGGCTGGGGATCGGCGGCGTGAAAGGTGCCAATGAAGAGCCGTGGTTCGTTGCCCAAAAAGATCTGGACCGAAATGTTTTAGTCGTTGTACAAGGCACTGATCACCCGTTGCTCTTCACAAATCACTTAATTGCCCAGCAAGCCCATTGGATTAATGGTACACCGCCCTCATCTGACTTCAGGTGCATGGCCAAAACCCGTTATCGCCAACCGGATCAAGCCTGTACCGTACAAGTACAGGAAAATGGTTCGCTCGATGTGCATTTCGACCAGCCACAGCGCGCTGTCACACCCGGCCAATCTGTCGTTTTTTACAAAGAGGACGTTTGCTTGGGTGGAGCCGTTATCGAATCGGCTGATAATCGCTAATCCGCTTATTGTTTTAAATCACAGGGTCAAACACCCGGATATACACAAAGAGAGTTTCGCGTGAGCAAAAATTGGCAAGATATTACCATCGCCCTTGCGGGCATATTTCAGGCAACGGCTATGGTAGAGCAAGTTGCCAAAACCGGTTACGTACCACCGGACATCTTCAAATGCAGCATTGAAAGTGTGCTGGATCTCAATCCTGAATCAACTCTGGCTGTCTACGGCGGCAATATTGAAAATCTGCGTAGCGGGCTAGAAGTTATGCGTGAGTTACTTCGCCCTGGAACCCAGAAGTATCGCGAAACGTTGCGTTATGGACTCGGTGTGCTTCATTTGCAGAAGAAGCTTGCTGGTCGCCCGGACATGCTGAAAGTAATCGGCAGCCGCTTGGAACAGGTCAAGCAGCAAGCCCAACACTTCTCATCAACACACGATAATGTTATCGCCAATCTCGGAACACTCTACAGCGAAACCTTAAGTACCTTCCAATTCCGCATCCAAGTCAATGGCGACTACAATTATCTACAACAGCAGCGCATTGCCAATCAAATACGTGCGCTTTTACTTTCTGCCGTGCGTTCAGCGATTCTGTGGCGGCAAGTAGGCGGCAATCGTTTGCAACTGTTATTTTACCGCAAGCATATTGCGCAACAGGTAGATGACCTTTTGCGCCGCATCTGATTTATCAAACGCGGAATCTACAACACAGCAACCAGATTTAATTTTCTATTCTATTTTTAACAGAGATCTACCATGGATAATTCATTTAACTCACTTAGCACGCTCAACGCTGTCTCTCCTGTTGATGGCCGCTATGGCAGTAAAACTATTGCCTTGCGCAGCATTTTCAGCGAATTCGGTTTGATTCGTTTTCGTGTTGAAGTAGAGGTACGCTGGCTGCAGCAATTGAGCAAACATGCAGGCATCCCCGAAGTACCCGCATTCAGCTCTGCAACCAATGCATTACTGGATTCGATTATCACCAATTTCAACGAGGCTGATGCACAAGCTGTTAAAGATATTGAGCGCACCACCAACCACGACGTGAAAGCGGTTGAATATTTTTTGAAAAACAAATTCAAAGGCAACGCTGAGCTGGAAGCTGTGTTGGAGTTTGTGCACTTTGCTTGCACTTCAGAGGATATTAATAACCTCTCCCACGCATTGATGCTACGCGAAGGCCGTACAGTATTCATTAAAGATGCAGAAGCGATTATCGATGGCATTGTAAAACTCGCACACGATTACGCAGCAGATTCCATGTTATCTCGCACACACGGCCAAACCGCTTCGCCCACTACCGTTGGTAAAGAAATGGCCAACGTAGCAGCCCGTTTGCGCCGCCAGTTAAAAGCAGTTAAAGACGTTGAACTGTTAGGTAAAATAAATGGTGCAGTTGGCAACTACAATGCCCACTTATCTGCCTATCCACAAGTCGATTGGCAAACCAATGCCAAAGAGTTTGTTGAAAGCCTCGGGTTGGCATGGAATCCTTACACAACCCAAATTGAGCCTCATGATTACATCGCCGAATTATTTGATGCAATCGCGCGTTTCAACACTATCGTAATCGACTTTGACCGCGACATTTGGGGCTACATCTCTCTTGGTTATTTCAAACAAAAAACGATCGCTGGTGAAGTAGGCTCATCTACGATGCCACACAAAGTGAATCCCATTGATTTTGAAAACTCCGAAGGTAACCTCGGAATTGCAAATGCCATTTTCACTCACCTTGCACAAAAATTACCGATTTCACGCTGGCAACGCGATCTGACCGACTCCACTGTGCTTCGCAATATGGGCGTGGGTTTTGGTTACGGCATGATTGCTTACGCATCTACCCTTAAAGGTATAAGCAAATTGGAGATTAACCGCACGCGTCTTGCGGAAGATCTGGACAATTCGTGGGAAGTATTGGCAGAACCTATCCAAACGATTATGCGCCGTTACAACGTACCTGAGCCATACGAAAAACTAAAAGCACTGACTCGCGGCCAGGCCATCACCCGCGAAGTATTGGCCGCCTTTGTGGAAACTCTGGATATTCCGGAACATGCCAAACAAACTATGCGCGATCTCACCCCAGCTAATTACATCGGCAATGCGATAGATCAAGCGAAAGCAATCTGAATTGTGAAAAAATAAGGGCTCTATAGAGCCCTTATTTTTGAGATGTATTTTGTTTATCCATATCTGACACCATCGTGAAATCTTGAGATGGTCGTGTTGGGGTTTGTAAGCTCACCCCAACCTACATATCACTCCGTAGGTATTGAAAATGACAACACCACTCACCCATCTTGGCGATATGCCTATCGAAGAATTTCTACGCGATTATTGGCAAAAAAAGCCACTATTGATTCGCAATGCATTTCCTGGTTTTGAATCTCCACTCTCTCCGGATGAGCTTGCAGGTCTCGCACTTGAGGAAGAAGTTGAATCGCGTATTGTTTTGGAAAACGGTACTACACCTTGGGAATTACGCAATGGCCCATTTGATGAAAAAACCTTTGAACAATTGCCCGAAACCCATTGGACTTTATTAGTTCAAGCTGTCGATCAATGGGTGCCAGAAGTCAATCAACTGCTGGATCATTTTCGCTTCATCCCCAATTGGCGACTGGACGACTTAATGATCAGCTACGCGCCGGACAAAGGCGGTGTAGGTCCACACTTCGATTACTATGATGTATTTTTGCTTCAAGGTTTGGGCAAACGCCATTGGAGAATCGGCCAGATGTGCGACAGCAATTCACCGCGTGTTGAAGGCACACGCCTGAAAATTCTCAGCGAATTCCAAACCACCGATGAATGGGTATTGGAACCGGGCGATATGCTTTATATCCCCCCTGGCATTGCTCACTGGGGTAACGCGCAGGGAGACGATTGCATGACCTACTCTATCGGCTTTCGCGCGCCCAGCCATGCCGATATTATTTCCGAAATCGGTCAGGAAATTGCGCTGTCTGTTGAAGACGATTTGCGCTATGCCGACCCCGATTTAACACTGCAAGATAATCCCGGAGAAATCAACGCAAAAGCGATTGATCAAGTACGTGATATTGTTCTTCAGCATCTCACCCAAGAAAAAATTGCGTTCTGGTTTGGGAAGTTTATGACCGAACGCAAATACCTTGAGCAAACTCAGGAAGAGCCGTTGGATATAGATGCCGATGAATGGCAGGCTGCACTGGCTGATGGCGAATTGCTTTGGCGCCATCCATCTGCACGACTTGCGTTTCACAGTGATGAAAAAGGCACCTTGCTGTTTGCCGATGGCGAGGCAATTTGCTGTTCGCGTCAACTGGCTGAGCTGGTGTGTAAAGAGGTGGAAATTAGCTGGCGCGATATCAAAGCACTAGTACAAGATCCTGTTGACCGTGCTGCGATTACCCAGCTGATCAATCAGGAAACCCTATTAGTTGACGAATAAGGTTTCCAGGGTGGGGAACGCGTCCGCATCCCCACCAATCCCTGAATATGGCCATACATTTATGCATCAAATAATAGTTACCGACTGGCATACACATTCAAGGGAACTGGCGGATATACGCATTAACGTTTTTATAAAAGAGCAACAAATACCAGTTGCAGATGAATGGGACGAGTTGGATGAAACAGCCACCCATTTTCTAGTTTACAAAGATTCCACCCCTGTAGCCTGTGCTCGCCTGTTTGTTGATGAGCACAATGAACAACCTTGCTTTCACATAGGGCGCGTAGCCGTATTAAAATCGTTTCGGAAACAGGGAATTGGACATCAATTAATGGAATTTATTGTTGCGCACTGCGTTAAAACAGCGCCTCATCCTATTCATTTAAATGCTCAACTTGAGCGCTGCACTTTTTATCAACATCTTGGCTTTGTTGCACAAGGCGATATATTCATGGATGCAGGAATCCCGCATGTCAGTATGTTTTTACACATACCCACCCTGCCGACCTCTGAATCTTCATCGTAATGGGATGCTTGGATATGGCTGAACAATCTACAGTCAGTGATCAACTCTGGCTATTGGAAGGGATCGCAGATTTTCGCGAACACAGCTTGAAAATTGTTGAACAAAGCAGGCGCAGCATTGCCATACTGACTTGTGATCTAGACGCACAAATCTATGGCACCAATGATTTTGTCCACACCCTGTCAGCATTTGCCCGCTCAAGCCGCAACGCCCAGGTGCAAATACTGGTAAGAGATACCAAAATAGCAATAGAAACAGGCCATCCACTAATACGCTTGGCACAGCGACTCTCATCCAAAATCGTTGTGCGCAAAATGACCGTAGAGCCCAACAATAAAGAGATGGGGTTTTTACTCGCAGATACTGATAAATTACTTTATAAAAATGATGACTTGTTACATCGCGGCTTTGCTAATTACGCAGCTGGCCGCGAAGTTAAGCCATTGCGTGAAGAATTTAATTATCTATGGCAGTACGGTGAACCAGAGCCAGAATTCCAGATTCTGCATATCTAAGTATCAAATGCCGCTTAAAAACGGTTGCGAAACTTCACAAGACGCAAAAAAAGCGTTTTTTCCCCGGAAGCCACACTGTTTTTTGTTGCCGATTGGTTTTTTATCCTATATATATAGCGTCAATCCGTATTTGAAGGTCTTTGAACCTATAAATACAGGGCTTTTTTGATATTTCAGAAGTTTGTAAGTGGTACATGCACCTGCGTTAATGTTCGTTGCTGTCCTTACAGATAGCCTGCATAAATTGTTACACGAGCATCTTTGTTTAAAAGATAAACATACCCACAGTTAATTAATAAAGAAGGAATCCAAAATGGCCGCCAAAAAACCTGCCGCTCCAAAAGCCGCTCCTAAAAAAGCGCCTGCTGCTAAAGCTGCACCAAAAGCAGTTGCTAAAAAAGCGCCTGCACCAAAAGCTGCTGCTAAAAAAGCACCTGCCCTTAAAGCTGCTCCTGCTGTTGTTAAACCAATCGCAGAGCGTCAAAACAAAACCCAAATGTTGCAGCAAATCTCTGATGCGACTGAACTGAGCAAAAAGCAAGTTCAGGCAGTTTTGGATGAATTGACCAATATCATTGAAGGCCACATCAAAAAGAAAGGTGTTGGCGAGTTCGTATTCCCAGGCCTGTTGAAAATTACTACCGTGAAAAAACCTGCCACCAAGGCACGTAAAGGTATCAATCCTTTCACTGGTGAAGAAGTGATGTTCAAAGCTAAACCAGCCAGCACTTCTGTAAAAGTGCGCCCACTGAAAAAACTGAAAGAATTTGCTGTGTAATTAAACAGCTAGCTATTCAGATAAAAAGCCCCGCACAGCGGGGCTTTTTTATATGTATTAATCTCATCTATAAAATTGCAAAACCCTCCCCTACCAATGCATTTTGTAAACGCTTGATGCGCTCGGAAAGCTCTTCAGAATCATAATCCTTCGCTGGCAACTTACCCCATATCGGCTGTGGCCAAGCAGGGTCATCGGTAAACCGAGCAATATGATGCACATGCAACTGACGCACTACATTTCCCAGAGCGGCGACGTTCATTTTGTCCGCATCAAACAAGCTCGTCATAACCTCCGACAAACGGCACGACTCACGGATTAATTGCAACTGCTCATCTTCAGTTAAATGGTGAATTTCGTAGATATCCTCGCGCTTGGGCACCAGAATGCACCAAGGGTAATTGGCATCCCGGCTAAGTAATAACAACGAGAGATCAAATTCACCGATAACAATGGAATCTTGGGCGAGGCGTGGATGTAGTTCAAACATAGTTGTTATCCTTTTGGTTAACGCAAACTTACCAGTACTGGGACTCAAAAACACACAGGAAATTCACTTTCTCGATGCTATACCAATACCCTTAACCACCGTAGAATAGGCGGCTTTCAACCATTATAGCCACCAAGAAGTTATCACTATGCGTTCCAGCCGATTTTTAATTGCTACCCTCAAGGAAACCCCCGCAGATGCGGAAGTTATCAGCCATAAATTGATGTTACGTGCGGGCATGATCCGCAAGATGGCCTCCGGCCTTTATAACTGGCTACCGCTTGGTCTTCGCGTGTTGCGTAAGGTAGAAAAAATCGTGCGCGAGGAAATGGATAAATCCGGTGCTCAGGAAGTATTGATGCCAGTAGTGCAACCTGCAGAATTGTGGGAAGAATCTGGCCGCTGGCAGCAATATGGCCCGGAACTATTGCGTATGAGTGATCGCCATGAGCGCCCTTTTTGCTTGGGACCAACCCATGAAGAAGTGATTACTGATTTGATTCGCAACGAAATCAAAAGCTACAAACAACTACCGGCTAATTTTTATCAAATCCAAACTAAATTCCGCGATGAAATCCGCCCACGTTTTGGGGTAATGCGCTCACGTGAATTTATCATGAAAGATGCCTATTCCTTTCACACAAGTCACGAATCACTGCAACAAACTTACGATGTAATGCACGCAACCTATTGCAGTATTTTCACGCGTTTGGGCTTGCAGTTCCGTCCGGTACTGGCCGATACAGGCTCCATCGGTGGCGCATTCTCTCATGAGTTCCATGTACTGGCCGAGAGCGGTGAAGATGACATTGCTTTCAGTAACGGCAGCGACTATGCAGCCAACATTGAAAAAGCCGAGGCATTGCCACCAACGACACCACGCCCTGCGCCGCAACATCTGATGCAAGAGGTTGCAACGCCTGGTAAACATTCTATTGATGAGGTTGCTGAATTCCTGAAAGTGTCCCCGCAACAAACGGTGAAAACACTGATTGTGCTGGGCGAAATACGCGAAGACAAAACCCAACCGTTGGTGGCATTAGTCTTACGCGGCGACCACGAACTTAATGAAATCAAGGCAGAAAAATTAACCGGCATTGCATCGCCACTGACACTCGCTCCCGAGGCTCGTATCAAAGCAGAACTGGGAGTTGGCATAGGATCTATTGGTCCTGTCGGCCTCACAATTTCTGTGATTGTTGACCATTCCGCGGCGCACCTTGCCGATTTCGTTTGCGGAGCCAACAAAGATGGTTTCCATTTAACCGGTGTTAATTGGGAGCGCGATGTACAGGCACCATTGGTAGCGGATATCCGCAATGTTGTTACCGGTGACCCAAGCCCTTGCGGCAAAGGCTCATTGGAAATCAAACGTGGCATTGAGGTCGGTCATATTTTCCAATTGGGAACCAAATATTCTGAAGCTATGAAAGCCAGAGTGCTGGATGAGAATGGCAAAGAACAAACCATGATCATGGGTTGCTATGGTATCGGCGTTACTCGCGTCGTCGCGTCTGCGATAGAACAAAACTTTGATGAAAACGGCATTATCTGGCCAGATTCAATTGCACCTTTCCATGTCGCGATTGTGCCGATCAACATCGGTAAGTCTGAAGCGGTTGCGAGTAAAAGCGAGGAGCTTTATACCGAGCTGACTAAGGCAGGTTTCGACGTTCTGTTTATGGACGATGAAAAAGCACGCTTGGGCGGAATGCTGGCTGACACAGACCTCATGGGTATCCCACATCGCATCGTGATTGGTGATCGTGGCCTTGAGGCGGGAACGATTGAATATAAAGGCCGCCGCGATGCAGAAAAACAAGAAATTGCAATTGGCGACATCATAACTTTCTTGCGTGATCGTATTACGGTGTAACCCAATCAATTTTTCAGAACAATAATTCCGAACAATAAAAAGGCGATTGCCAATAGCAATCGCCTTTTTAGTTTATGAAAGAACCTGACTATTCAACTCGCAAGTTATAACTGCAATTAAATGCTCGCTGCATTTCCAAAAGTCGAACAATTCTCCACCTTGACGTTTCATATCACCCATAAAAATGGGACTGTCTTGCTCAGAATAATTATCCAAACTGTGTCGTCATAAAATTCCCACTTTACGCAAACCACTGGCACCTTTTAAAGCCTGTGACGCAGCCTGCAATTATCAAGTTCACCGAATGATAACGTTGTCATCCGCTTGGTTAGCAACACTAATCGATTTGCCATAAACGAAATCGACAAGTGTTGCCTGTTGTCCCTCGCACAAACGGCATCCAATCCTTGGGCGGTTGGAATCGCCTTCCCTTCGCATTCACAGACTCATCACACAATAATTGAGAGGAAATGCAATGAACCTTCAGCGCGCTAAAAGAGCAGCCAGACACTTGCTGCTGGCAGGAATCACCAGCTGCACACTCAGCACCACAGCACAAGCAGCTACTGTCGATTTACTTGTGCTCTATGACAACTTCACTAAAAACTATTTTGGCGGTGATCCCCAAACCGCTATGAACAACTGGGTCAACCAAATTAATGCCGCGTATGCTGACAGCCAAATAGATGTGCAGTTGCGTCTGGTGGGTGTACGTGAAATGGAGCAGGCAGGCGCAGACATGGGCGCAGTGCTTGGCAATTTACGTGTTAACAACGCAGCGATTGCATTACGCGACCAACTAGGTGCTGACTTTGTTACCCAGCTCCACCAAAAAGGGGCTTGCGGTGTTGGATATGTTGCGGTGGATAAAAACTGGACATGGAATGTCAGTGCTCCAGGGTGCGGCCCTATGGTAGTTGCGCATGAACTCGGACATAACATGGGTCTGAACCACTCACGCAAACAAGGCGACACCTCTGGTGCTCGTTTCCGCTACGGTGTTGGTTATGGTGTCGATAATGTATTTGTAGACATCATGGCCTATGAGGGCGTGTTTAACACAACGCGCGTTAATCGTTTCTCTAACCCCAACCTTACTTGCCGCGGGCTTCCATGCGGAATACCTGTGGGTCAAGCAAATGAAGCTTATGGCGCACTCGCAATTCACAACGTGCGCGATGAAATCGCTGCATTCAGGCCTACGGCGGGTTCATCTGGCCCAGTAAGAGTTTCACAACACTGTGATTACGGCGGCTACACTGTTGGCCTTCCGGTAGGTCGCTATACCCTGAGTCAATTGCAAGCCCGAGGAATCGCCAACGACGATATTTCATCTCTGCGAGTACAAGCAGGCCACAGCGTCACTCTCTATCAGCATGACAATTTCACTGGTAATGCGTTAACCAAGACCGGCGATGATAATTGCCTTGTCAATGAAGGTTTTAATGATAGCGCCAGCTCAATTGTGATCGAAAGTACGGGAAGTTTTAATACCCTGATCCAGGCAGAAAATTATTTCGCCAACAATGGCGTACAAACTGAAGCCACCACAGACACCGGTGGCGGGTTGAATGTTGGCTGGATCGAAACCAATGATTGGATGGCGTACAACAATGTTGTAATTCCAACATCTGGTACTTACACAATTGAATACCGTGTTGCGAGCCCCAGTGGCGGAAGGCTCTCAGCCGATTTAAATGGTGGTGGCATTTTGTTGGGGGAGCTCGCTATTCCTGCAACGGGCGGCTGGCAAACCTGGACAACCATTTCCCACAACGTGCAAATTAATGCAGGCACTTATAATTTTGGTGTTTTCGCCAAAGCTGGTGGCTGGAATATTAACTGGGTACGCATCAAGCGTTAATGTGTAGTACGCACAGGAGCCTGCTGTTAACAATGCAAGAACAGGCTCCTGTTCGCCAACATTCATCTATTGAATTGCACTATAAAAAATACTGCGATGTAAAAAATACTGCGATGTAAAAACACCACACTGATAATAACGAGATGCCTATGAAAACCCAGCAGCACTTATGGCTAAAAATAATCATGATCGGTACCTTGGTTATCACCATCTTTTATTTTCTTACCAAACCCGAGCAAAAAATTGCCTCCGTAAAAGTTGAGCCGTCATCGATAAAAAATGAACGCACCATTACCACCACTCAAGCTACCAATACCTCACCGCAACATATGAGTTCTGAAAAAATCGGCAGTGCGCCGAACAATCAACCAGAATTAAGTGCAGAACTTCAAGACCGTTTAACTGCAATGCAAGCACGCCGCCCTGATCAACACTTTAATTCTGAAGATGTTGCCGCGGCAGCTAAACGCACAACCACCTGGACTGCGACCGATACCATCCATCGTGAACTGCCCTTGGCAGAAGAAGAATTTAATGACGGCAGACAATTTATTGAACTGGATAGTTTAAAAATTGAAACCTTGATGCCGGGAGATCAAGTTAGTGTGCGTGTCGATGAAAAATCCAACGAGTATAAAGTCACTATCGACAGGATAGAAAAACACGATTACAACAGTATTAGTTGGTATGGACATATTGAAGGCGATGATGGACAACGCTATCAGGTGAGCTTTACGCGCGGAGAAAATTTAACGGTTGGTGGAATGGATACACCTGATGGGCACTTTGTTATTCAGGCACACGGAGATAAAGGCTGGGTTGCGTCGAGCCAATTATTATTTAAACAAGACACATCGGTAACTGATGCAATTCATCCTGCAGATGTTGATCCTAACTATCAAACTCAACACCCAAATCAGCACAGTGACCACACGCATTAAATTACACATCAGGCCTCACATCAAAGTAAGTGGAAACTTCAAGACGTTAAATATTTCCACTTACTTTGGCATGAAGAACGATATTAATCTTCATCCCCCGCGTATCGCGCTTGTTCTTGCAACAATCTACGCTCTACATCACCTGGTGAACCTGTATTACGAGCCAATAAACTGTAGGCAACAGGCACTAAAAATAGCGTTAACACAGTAGCAACCAATACGCCGGAAATAACAACAATACCGATAACGAACCGCGTTTCTGCGCCTGCACCCGATGAAATCACCAATGGTATAGCACCCGCTACGGCAGTCAGGCTAGTCATCAAAATGGGGCGTAAACGTGCAGACGATGCCTCCAGTAACGCATCCGTAAATTCCACTCCACGGTCACGCAACTGATTGGCAAACTCGACAATTAAAATTCCGTTTTTAGCCGCTAATCCAATCAACATAATCAAACCAATCTGCGAGTAGAGATTAAAACTACTACCAGTCAAATATAGACCTAACATTCCACCTAGAATTGCTAGAGGTACGGTCAGCATGATAACGAATGGATGAATATAACTTTCAAACTGCGCAGCCAATACCAGAAAAGTAATTAAAATCCCGAGCAGGAAAATAAACATGACCGAGCTGCCTGCGGATTGGAAATCGCGTGAAAGCCCTTTGTAATCTACCATCGCTGTCGGCGGCAAATGCTCACGCACAAGACCATTTAAATGCGCAAGCGCATCACCCAGCGCAAGGTTGTCAGCAAGGTTTGCTTCAATGGTTAATGAACGCATACGGTTGTAGCGATTCAAGCGGCTCGCATCGGCTACTTCTTTTAATGTAACCAAATTAGACAAAGGAATTAATTCGCCGGAGCGCTCGGAGCGCACGTACATATTCTGCAAACTGGTTGTGGTACGTTGCTCATCGCGCTCCCCTTGCAAAATGACATCGTACTCTTCACCATCATCAATATAGGTTGTTGCACGACGGGAACCGAGCATTGCTTCAAGTGTACGACCAATATTGTTAACGCTCACACCCAAATCAGCGGCGCGATTGGTATCAATCATCACTTCAACTTGTGGCTTGGTTTCTTTGTAATCCCAATCGATACCTACCAAACCAGGATTATTCTGCTCCAATTTTTCCAACAGAATATCGCGCCACTGCGCCAGTTCTTCGTAGGTGCCGCCACCCAAAACAAACTGCACTGGTTTGGTCGCTTGTGAGCCAAAACCCTGACGCATAACTGGCGCAGCAGTAACACCTGGTAAATCAGCAAGTTTCTGGCGGATCTCATCCATCACCACAAATGCTCCACGGCGTTCGCTCCAGTCATTCATCACGGCGATAATCATGCCGGAGTTAAAACTTTCAATTGCGCCAAAACCACGCGGAGCACGCACCATTAAGCGGCTGATCTCACCCTTGTCTACATATTGCATCATGCGGCTTTCAATTTCCGTCATGTATTCTTCCATATAAGCGTAACTGGCACCTTCAGGGCCATTTACCATGACAAAGAATGTTCCCCTGTCTTCACGCGGTGCATATTCAGACGGAATTTGCTGTGCAAGAAAAAAACATCCCAGCAGCAATAATGAAAAGCTTGCAATGACCAACTTTGAGCGACGCAAACACGCGCGAATTCCATTTTGGTATTTCACGCGCAGGCGCAACATCCAGCGATTAATATGCTCAACAAAACTGTTTTTATTTTCATTGCGCACCAATACTTTTGAAGCAAGCATGGGTGATAACGTTAACGCAATCAGCGATGAAAAGCCTACGGCAGCCGCCATCGTAATGGCAAACTCAGAGAACAATCTACCAACATCACCTTTCAAAAATACGATAGGCACAAAAATCGCAATCAACACCAAGGTGGTCGCGATCACGGCAAAACCAACCTCACGTGTACCATCAAATGCGGCAAGCAAAGGCGACTTCCCTTTCTCTTCGATGTGCCGGACAATATTTTCAAGTACGACAATCGCATCATCCACAACCAAACCAATTGCCAGCACCAACGCCAACAATGTCAGCATGTTGACTGAAAAACCGAGCACCGCCAGAACAGTAAAAGTTGCAATAATTGAAACGGGTACTGCCACTGCCGGTACCAACATTGCGCGAATGCTGCCAAGGAATAAATAAATGACTAATACAACCAACGCAATCGCAATACCCAAGGTGATATACACTTCGTGAATAGCGCGTTCGACAAATACCGAGCTATCGTAACTGTCTTCCAGCTTCATGCCTTTGGGCAAAATTGCATTGATTTTATCGCGTTCCAGTTTTGCGCCGCGCGCCACATCAATTGTATTTGCGGTTGATTGTTTAACAATGCCTATGCCTACCTGAGTGACGCCATTACCACGAAATAAGTTGCGATCCTCCTCAGTGCCTTTTTCTACTTTTGCAATATCACCCAAACGAATTAGATGCCCATCAGATCCGCGCTTAACAACTAATTGATTGAATTGTTCGACGGTTCGATACGTGCGCGCCATACGCACAGTAAATTGCCGCTCAAGCGATTCAATGCTACCCGCTGGCAATTCAATATTTTCTGCGCGCAAAGCAGACTCAACATCATTTACGGTGAGATCCCGCGCAGCCAATTCACGCCTGTCCAACCAGATACGCATGGCATAGCGCTGCTCACCTCCGATACGTACGCGTGCAACTCCATCAATTACCGAGAAGCGATCAATTAAATAACGTTGCGCGTAGTCGGACAGCTCCGGCATCGTCATATTTTCGCCAGCCAGGTTAAACCAAAGAATGACATCTTCATCGGAGCTAACTTTTTGTACTTCCGGCGGTTCTGCTTCTATCGGTAAATTCCCCACCGCACCATTAACGCGGTCACGAATATCATTTGCAGCAGAATCCATGTCGTGACCAGTATCAAATTGCACCACAATATTGGAAATGCCATTTTCACTGGAGGATTCAATAAAGCGGATACCTTCAACACCGGAAATACGATCTTCAATTACTTTGGTAATGCGGGTTTCAACAATAGTTGCCGCTGCACCAGGATAGTTAGTGCGAATGGAAACCACAGGAGGATCGATATTGGGGTATTCACGCAAGGTCAAACGTTCAAACGCGACAAGACCAAATGCAATTAACAAAATAGAAATAACCGATGCAAACACCGGCCGTTTGATGGACAAATCCGAGAGCATCATTGGTCATACCCTCAGTTATTTTTAGATGTAATCAAATCAGACAAATGTTTTTCACCCTGAGCATGTTCAGCAACGGGCTTTTCTTCTGCCATCACCGATACTTTTTGCCCGGGGCGGATTTTCTGCAATCCGTGCGTAACCACTTTGTCCCCAATATCCAAACCTTTCAGCACCTCTACAGCGCCGGGTAAACGCTCGCCAATTGAAATTTGGCGACGTTCAACAACACTGCTGCCTTGATCTTGTTTGAGCACGAATACAAAATTATTGCTGCCCAAAGGCACCAATGCCGATTCGGAGATAACAAGCGCATCGCGCGCGCCTGCTTTTAAATCCACCAACATCAACATGCCCTGCTTTAATTCATGCTCCTCATTATTTAACAGTGCGCGAACCTTTATTGAACGCGTTACATCATCAATCTGGTTATCAATACTGAATACTTCGCCATGAAATAGTTTGTCACCCAAATCGCGACTCTTCGCCACAATAGGCAATCCCACCGAAAGACTGCGCAAATAAACCGCTGGCACAGTGAAATCCAATTTCATTTTTGAATCGTCATTCAGCGTGGTTATTTGGTCACCGGGAGACACCAATGCGCCAACGCTCACCTCACGCAAACCGACAACGCCTGAAAAAGGCGCGAGTAAAATTAAATCTTTCAAACGGGATTCAGTCGCGTTATAACGCGCCCGCGCTGCTTCAAATTCTCGTATCCGCTGATCAAGTAATGATTGGGCTGCAGCGCCACGCTTGGCCAACTCGCGCACACGATCCAACTGCTTTTTTGCTTCATCGGCATTAAAACGAGCCTCTTCCAACAAAGCAGACTCTTCCCTGCTGGTCATTTCTACCAACACCTGTCCTTTATCCACACGCTGCCCGTCTTCAAAATTAATCCGCGTTACTTTTTTGGTTTCGTTGGATGTTAATGAAATGGACTCGTTTGCTTTCAGGGTTCCCAAGGCTTCTATGTTTGTGGTCAAACTTTTAACACTCACCCCCTGTACGATAACCTCAACTGCGGCAGGCGCTTGCGCATTGGCAATACAGGAAAATCCTCCGATCAATACACAACCTATTAAAATACTGCTTTGGATAATTTTGTGTCGAACAACACCACCTTGAACAATGCCACTTCGGACAAAGTACGGTAACAACGACATAGGCTTCTCCCTGGAAATTGGCAACAGTTAAACAGGTATCGGCGCTAGCTACAGATACCAAATAAAATTTATGAATAAGAGATTACGCGAGTAAACGCATTTAAGGTCAGGCATTGCCTGCTAGCAGAGAATATTTAACACTTGTTTACAAATTCCAACTTAACCCTGCAATTGTGTAAAAAAGAAGAGGTAATCCAGAAGGCAAACCATGATGAAAAAGTATGCCGGTAGCTAACCGGCATGGCCTATTTTTTATCAAATAAAATGGACGCTGAGTTAATGCAATAACGCAGACCGGTGGGTTCAGGGCCATCGGTAAATACATGCCCCAAGTGACAATCACACTTGCGACAGAGCACCTCGGTCCGATACATACCATGGCTGGTATCCAACTGCTCTTTAATCGCCGCTTTCACAGCGGGAGCATAAAAACTTGGCCAACCACAACCGGCATCAAACTTGGTATCCGCATCAAATAATAATTCACCGCAGCAGCGGCAGCGATAATCACCCGCACTAAACTCCTGCCAATATTCACCTGTGAAGGGGCGCTCGGTGCCCTTTTCCCGGCAAATCCGGTACTGCTCGGGTGTCAGTTTTTCACGCCAATAGGCATCGTTCAATTTTTCGTTATCAGCCATAAGGATTTCCTTGACAGATCAACTAGTTAAGGTCGATTATTCGAGTGTTTTTCAACCGCAATCACGCGTTACCGCAATCAAGGCATCTTACTGCAAATGAACCCGATTAAGAAATCCGACAAACTCAATGGAGTTTGCTATGACATTCGCGGCCCGGTACTCGAGCATGCTAACCGCCTCGAAGAAGAAGGCCATCGTATTCTTAAACTGAACATCGGCAACCCTGCCCCGTTTGGTTTTTCGGCGCCGGATGAAATCATCCAGGACGTCATCCATAACCTCGCCAATGCCGAAGGTTATACCGCATCCAAAGGTTTGTTTGCCGCACGCAAAGCCATCATGCACGAATGCCAACGTCTGGACATTCCTGGCGTTGAAATTGAAGATATTTTCCTCGGAAACGGTGCCAGCGAGCTAATCGTGATGGCCATGCAAGCGCTCTTGAACAATGGCGATGAAGTATTGGTTCCTGCACCGGATTATCCGCTGTGGACGGCAGCGGTCAATTTGGCCGGAGGCAAGGCTCACCATTATCTGTGTGACGAGCAATCAGACTGGTTTCCTGACCTTGCTGATATTGAAAGCAAAATTACCGATAGAACCCGCGGCATTGTGGTTATCAATCCGAATAATCCTACCGGCGCTGTCTACAGCGAGGAATTGTTGGAAGCGATTGTTGAACTCGCCCGTCGCCATAACCTGATTATTTTTGCCGATGAAATTTACAGCAAAATTTTGTACGACGATGCGCAATTCATTCCGATGGGCCGCCTCGCGCAAGATGTGTTGTGCGTGAGCTTTAACGGTCTGTCAAAGGCTTACCGTTTAGCAGGCTTCCGCTCTGGCTGGATGGTCATCAGTGGTGCAAAACATCGCGCGCGCAGTTACATCGAAGGTCTGGAAATGTTGTCGTCTATGCGCCTGTGTGCAAACGTGCCGGCTATGTATGCAGTCCAGACCGCATTGGGTGGCTACCAAAGTATCAATGAGCTGATTGTACCTGGCGGCCGCCTGCGCGATCAGCGCGATACTGCGTTAAAAGCTATCGCAGAAATTCCGGGTCTTTCTTGTGTAAAACCCAAAGGTGCTTTGTACTTGTTCCCCAAATTGGATTTGAACATGTACAAAATTAAAGATGACCAGCAGATGATTCTGGATTTCTTGCTGCAAGAGAAAGTGTTACTGGTTCAAGGCACTGCGTTTAATTGGCCTAACCGCGATCATTTCCGCATTGTGTTTTTGCCACGCGAAGATGATTTGACCAAAGCCATTCAACGTTTTGGCAACTTCTTGTCGCGCTATTCACAATAAGCCCACTTTGATTGCCATATAAAAAAACCAGCTTCGTGCTGGTTTTTTTATATCTTCTTTTTTTATATCTTCTTTTTTTATATCTGTTTCTTTATATCTGCTCCGGCACTTGAGACACCTGAGAGACTGCCGGTGGTAAACGGTATACCAGCAATTTTAATTGTTGCTCGGGGTCGATATCAGGAAAGTCACTATGCGGACGCAAGCGTTCGACAAATTCTGCAGAAGTACAATTTTCCAAAAATAGTTTTCGCAAAAAAACATCGCTTAGTTCCGGTGCATTTAAGCAAGCGAGCACCATTCCACCCTCTGGCATTAATTCAGGTAAACGACGGATCACTTTGGCATAATCTTTTTCTGCAATAAAACTGCCTTTTTGATAAGAGGGAGGATCAATTACCACCACATCGTAAGGGCCGCGCTTTTTAATTCGACTCCAGGATTTAAGGATATTTTCGGCAAGAAATTCGCTACGGGATTTATCCAGACTATTGCGAATGTGATTGCTCCGCCCCAAATTAAGCGCGGCACTGCTCATATCCACATTCACCACACATTCTGCGCCTGCTGCAACAGCAACGACCGAGAATGCACAGGTATAAGCAAATAAATTAAGTATGCGCTTGTTCCGGGCATTTTGTTCAATCCACGCCCTGCCCGGCTCCATATCCAAAAAGAAACCACTGTTTTGTTGCTGTGCTAAATGTAACGCAAATTGTAAATTACCGCGGCGCGCTACGCAGTGCTCGGGCAAAACACCCCAAATACATTCACTGGGTGCACCCGCAATATAGCGGCGCTGAATCAACAGCACTGTTTTTTTTGTATCGAATAAGAAGCGCGATTTATTTATCAACTGCGTTAGAAAATTATGTGGTGGCTCAGCAAACAAGGTCACCAGTATGACTGGTTGAAAAAAATCAACCGTTACAAATTCCAATCCGGGAAATGTGTGTCCACGGCCATGAAATACACGATAACTATCGATCAACTCACTCGCCGCTATTTTTTCTGCCAGCAGCTCAAGGCGTTCAATAATCGCATTCATATGTGGCTGCCCATGGAGGCATAACCTACTTGATACATAATCGATTCGTTGTATCCAGTAATCACACGCATATAACCGCAGAAAGATTGATCCAGTGAGGGATCATTAGTGTCTACCAATAAAGGCCTGCCGTTCAGCGCCAGTATTTTTCCGCGCGCGGCGATAATAACAATATTCTCTTTACCAACGCGCTTTACAATATCCGGCGTAAATTGCTGATTGCCACGTCCAAGAATATGCCCTTGACCACCAATTGCAGTAATGATCATTTTTACCGGCCCGCTAAATTGATCAAGCTGCTCACGAATTTGTGATGCTGTTACATCAATAGCGATCAACTCGTTATTCAATAAAATATCTACACCGAGCAAGCTGCCTTCAAGACCTAACTCTTGTAAAAATAAATGCGTCGTTGATCCGGGACCAACCAGATGAAGCGTGTCTGGCTGTAACTGTTGTATAATTTCTTGTGCAACGTCCAATTGCGCCAATTCATCGCGCTCTGTGCCCGCATTTTTGACTTGCTGCAGAAATTGCGAATCCTCCGGCACCAGTAAAGTGCCGTAAAAGCGCGCACGCACCTGACCATTACGAAATGCGTCTTCATCTATATCTTTAACATCGCGCTCAGCAATGTTTACCAATTGTCCCGTTAGTAATTGTTTGACGATTTCACCTGCTGCTTCCGGCGATATAGCGTAAACACCCGAATGCATTTTTACACCGGAAGGAACACCCAGAACGGGCTGGCGAACGCCAACAATATCTGCGATCAGGCGCGCAGTGCCATCGCCGCCTGCAAACAAAATTAAATCCACTGATTGATCTATCAGCGCAGCTGCCGCTGCACATGTATCGGATGCTTCACTGGGAAGTTGTTGTGCAGCGCCAATCACGTGAGTTATGAAGCCCAGCTCGCGGGCAACGGATTCACCCATATCGCCAGCAAAGCAATAAATCTCAATGTGATCGGCGAACCCCACTAAAAATTGAAGTGCGCGAGCCATACGTTGAGGCGCGCGCATTTCACCACCGCGCGCAAGCGCTTCGGTACGAATGGATTCACCATCCGAACCTTTTAAACCGACACTGCCGCCCAAACCTGCATAGGGGTTAATAATCAAGCCCAATTTAAACACAGCAAAAACCCAATACTTGCAGCCATTGCTTATCGGCTTGCGTTACCGATTCCAGATGCACCTGATAATTATGGAACTCGCGGCGCTTTGGATAAAATTTTCGTAGCCCATCAAAGCCTTCACCAAAATGAATTCGGCCTGCCATCGCATCCCTTGCAATATCGCGCAAGCGCGCATCATCAGCTTCGATATCGTATACCTGACGGATTAATTGTTTTGCAATTTCAAAAATATCGCCCGCTGATTTTTTTTCATCGATTCGCAATTGATTGTTTTCAAGAGACGGCACCAACTCTGTGAGCGATGCCTGTGGAGCAATATTCATATGCTGACAGAACGATTGATAAATCATCTCCGTACCGTTGAGTTTTCCATCGTAACTGTAGCCGGCGATATGTGGGCTACCGAGCAATACTTTATCCAACAGTTCTAATGAAATATCAGGCTCAGGCTCCCACACATCCAACACCACACGTAAATCAGTGCGCGACTGCAGCACCTCAAGCAAGGCTTGGTTATCGATAACGGCACCGCGCCCACAGTTAATTAGCACAGCACCTTTTTTCAATTGGTGTAGTTCACGGTGGCTAATCAAATGAAAACTGGGATGATCGCCTGTCGTAACCAGCGGTGTATGCATACTGATGACATCACATGCCAATACATCGTCCAACGAGGTGAGGTCAGGATTTTGTGCCGACGTCAAATTAGGGTCATAGCAGCGGACATCGACCCCCTGTGCTTTGAGACGCTTGTACAACAAGCCCCCAACGTTACCGCAACCGATAATCCCGAATTTCACCGGCAGCCAGTTAATGTTTAGATGACAGAGCGCTGCATAGACATACTCGACTACCGAATTCGCATTGCAACCCGGCGCGCTCGCCCAGCGGATGGACTTTGAATCCAGATAATGCTGATCAAGGTGATCGACACCGATAGTACAGGTACCGACAAACTTCACGTTACTACCATCCAATAGAGCCGGGTTCACTTTGGTCACTGAACGAACAATCAAGGCATCTGCATCCTGGACATCTTCAGCCGTCATCGCCCGACCAGGAATGCGCACAACCTCGCCCAATCGACTAAAAAATGCCTCTACCAGTGGGATGTTTTCATCCGCAACTATCTTCATATAAGACTCTCTTGTGCGCTAAGGATTGTATATGTTCTATTTGCCGTAAAATTAAGCACTCAATGTGCATGCGGAATAAAAATCAACCATAGCAGTTGTGCTTTTTGGAATTAGCATATACTTTATATAGTGATGGTGACGTTAAAACCATCAGTCGGAGCCCGCTGGAACTTATGCTCCTGCGGGATCTACCTCAAATAAAGGGGGTGGTATTATGAAGATCTCGGATACTGGCCACAACATGGATAATGTGGTTGATCTCTTCACCAGGAAAACCTATTCGGCCCTTCACGATGAGCGCTTTATTCGCCTGGCTCCAGAATTGGACGGGCTGGAAATGCTCTACTCCAACGATACCAGCTCCGACAAACTCTACAGCCTCAAGATTCTCTGCTGGGGTCTTCGCGCTAACGGCGATGTCGTCGGCTTGGTGCCCTGGCTGAACGATATAGTTCCCTGCCCCGATTTGTGTGACCCTCTCAATGGGCACTGGGAAGGTTATTACGACCCGGGCATCGATGAGCTCTTTTTTGAAGCGCCAATGCACAAGGTTATCGAACTTGAAACAGCGGCGGAATATTACGAAGTGCAATGCGACAGCGGCGATGATGTAATTCAGGAGTTGCCTGATACCATCGGCACCCATGCCGTATTGGCCATACCTGACAGCAAACGCCTGTCACTGGTAGAAGTGGTTAGTTGGAGCCTGCATTTTGATGGCAGTGTCTACGCGATGATTAGCGACCCCGCCAAAGTGGTCAGCACGCCAGTATTGCCTGGTGACGACTCCTTGTATGAAGCGCAAGCGAACGAAAACTTCCGGTATTTCTTTCAGCATCAAATTGCCAACAAAATCAAAGCCGAAGATCCTGAAGCTATGGCTGCGATATCAATGCTGGTGGATGGTATTCAATAAGCTCTATACGTGTTTGGACAAAAAATAACGCCGCTATTGCGGCGTTATTTTTAATCAGCTGTATAACTAAAAGCTTCAAAAAAATAAAACCCTAGTTTTTCCTGATATAAAAAAAATACTGATCGCCCTGTTCTTTCTGGCTCACCAATTCGTGACCAAGAAATAAACAAAATTTAGGGATATCCCTTAATGTCGATGGATCAGTTGCAATCACTTCGATCAAATTTCCCGCACTTGCTTCACGCATAATTTTATGCAGCATCATCACAGGCTCTGGACACATTAAACCGGATGCATCCAAACTTTTATCAATTCTTTCATTCATAGTTTTAAATCGTCTATAAACTTTTCAGCAAATAGCTACAAGATTGCTATTCTTAGCTCAATGGAAAAAACATCCTGGAGAAGATTTAACCTCCCGAGGAATCCCGTTGATGTCTCGGATACCGATAAGCGATTATATGCCTTCTGATTTTTTTAGTCGCCAAGCATTGGAGCTCAGCTTTCGCCTGCTTCGAAATAACCATCCTCTACTGGCGCATGCAATAAAACAAACTATCGACAACACTACAGCGGTTTCTTATGAAGAACTGCAATCAGCCTATACAGGCGAAATGCTACTCAACACTGATGTATTGGCATCACTCAAAGCACACACAATTGGAAAAATAGTGTCTGCATTAACCGATATTGGCGAAGCGGCATTACGTCAAAATGATTTGCCGCCGAATCATATGGCACTGATGCGCACGCTGATTGAAGATTGGGTGCAACTCACCGAATGGGTATTGCAACACAGCGCGAGTGACCATAACGATAAAACCGCTTATCACTAGGCGGTTTTATCGTCTCAAAAAATTAGTTCCCGTTTTGAAAAACACGCAAATGCCCCGTGACTTCCTCACGGTCGTGGAAGAGTTGCTTGAATTGAATTTCAACTCCAAACCCTGCTTTTTCCAATTCTGCACGTATGCGCTCTTCGCATTTCTTAACTTCGAGGTAGCGCTGTTTCATTGGTAATTTCAAATTAAAAATGGCTTCACGGCAATATTTTTTGGTAAACCAACGAATGACCATACTGGTCACGCGCGCGGGTTTATCAACAATATCGCATACCAACCAATGCACAGGTTTTTTTGACTCATACAAAAAACCATCGGTAAGAATATGCAGTACCTGGCCTGTCTCCAGTAAATTTTTATCCATCGGGCCATTATCAACAGCCTCTACATACATACCGCGCTGAACCAATTGCCATGTCCAACCGCCAGGTGCTGCGCCTAAATCTACTGCACGCATGCCTGATGCCAAACGTATATCCCAATCAGCTGCAGGGATAAAATGATGCCATGCCTCTTCCAACTTCAAAGTCGCCCGGCTCGGTGCTTCTTTTGGCAAACGCAAGCGTGCGATCCCCATTGGCCATGGCGATGAGTTTTGTATTGGACTAACCCCCAAGTAAGCCTGAGTTCCTGAAATAAAAACCAGATGTAACCGCAACTGGCTACTCGGTTGAAATAATTTATTTGCCTTCAATGCTTTTTCAAAGGGCGCAGTAAATTTTTTACCTAATCCTGATAACTCTTTACCTTCATTGGTATCAACAGTTTCAATAACCAGCTCACGTGTGCGCGGTAACTTTTCTGTCGCAGCAAGTAAAGGAGTTACACGGTCAGCAACAGGCAAATCATCAACCAAACCATCGCTTGCAAACCATTGGCGCGCGAAAATCAGTTGCGTAAACCGCAGTTGTTTGGTCAACACTTCAGCGCCATTGGGTATTTGCGTGATAAAGACAACATAGGCACTGTTATCTTTGGTTTTACTGTAACCATAGATACCAAGTTCACCGGCTAAATCGGTAATTTCAGCAGCGCATTCTTTTTCAAAACCCGCGCGGCAATGTAAAAATAAATGATTCACGATGTTCTCTTTAATCGAATAAATATTGAATGTAGTAAGAAGTTAGCTTGATGCGCCCTGCTCCAGCAATTCCGCATCGCGTCTGGGCAATAAAGTCACCGATTCATAAGCAGGATCAAATACAACAACCACTTCGCGGCGCTTTAATAATAGTTTGACTTGCTCAACTTTGATGCTGAGCGGCACTTCTTCAAAGCCATAATCAGTTCCATCACGAGTAATAAACTCTTCAATCAATCCCTGCAATGCGTCCTCTGATATTTGATCATAGGGAACAATCATGAAAATTCTCACTGGTTTCACTAAGGTTAAAAAGCACATCAGCTTCGCTTGTCGTAGTGTTGCAAGCGGAGTATCTTTATCCCATCAACCTTCGCTATTAACAGGTATTTAATACCGTTTCTTACAATAAGGATCTGCCGTGAATACACAATTGGTTTTAACTGTCCTCTGTGACGACCGTCCGGGTGTCGTAGAACAACTTGCACAAACAATCAGCACACACCATGGCAACTGGTTGGAAAGCCGCATGGCGCAACTTGCAGGTAAATTTGCTGGAATCCTTCAGGTAGCCGTAGCTGATGAACATCAACAGGAACTGCGCAATGCCCTGTCTAACCTCACCACGCTGGGCTTTAAGATCGTTGTGGATACTGCCACCACTATAAACAAACCAGAATGCCGTGAGTTTAGTTTTAGTGTGGTAGGCAATGACCGGCCAGGCATTGTACGGGAAATCGCCCAAGCCTTTGCTGCCCGTCATATTAACATGGGCGAGCTGGAAACGGCGTGCTCCAGTATGCCTTGGTCAGGTGAGCCACTTTTTGAAGCAACAGGGATTATCGAAGTGCCCAAATCGGTTGATATGAACGAGCTCTATGATCACTTGGACATAATTGCTGATGAACTGGCCGTGGATATTCGGCTGGAGTCATCAACAGAACGTAGTAATTAACCTACCGTTCAAACAAAAAGAGCCACTTAGGTGGCTCTTTTCGTTTAATACTCTTTTATATCAGCAAACCTTTACTGGTCGATCAAGGTTTACGCTTTTTCAATTCCTCATCAAATTTTTCCAACTCAATATTAATGGCTGTTGTTGAAATATTGACTTCATAAAATGAAAACAGCAGTGATAAAACCAGCAACAACAAACTCGCCGCAAACAAATACATACCTGCCACATAAAAACCCAGCAATAACGAAAACATCGACAGTGTACAAAATACAAATGATAAAACCCCAAATGCCTGCATGAGCCGTATCACTGTCATGCGTGTACGCAAATTTTCAATCTGACGGATAACAATGTCACGACTGGGGGCATTCTCTAAATTACTTAACTGGCGAATCACATTTGCCAATGTGACAAAACGATTGGTGTAGGCCAGCATCAATAGTGAAATTGCCGGAAACAATAAACTGGGAGTGGTAATGGTCATTTCCATAAAATTATCTTTTGGTTACACAAAAAGTGTTTAGTTAAAACGCTCACGCCAATAAATGACACGGTCATGGCCGCGGTAGCTGCCAAAGCCGAATCGTGCTGTTGGCAAGCTGGTATCAGAATAATTACCATCTTGATTCCAATCGAAGCGCAACCAAGGATATGCTGTAAGATCAACATCAACATTAAATTGACCCTGGGCATTTCCGGTGGGTGCAGAAAACGAATGCTGCGCGCTACCACTCGAAAACACTATTTCAGTAGCAGTTATAGATGCGTAAGACCCCGTTGTGGTTCCACTGCCTAACGAAACCTGTAAGTTTGCAGGAGTCAGGATACTTCCTGCTGGATAGGTGATTGCACTGCGTAAAATTTTTGTGCAATTGCTGTCATCCGTATTAGGCACAAAAAAACCTCCACCCCAATATTCTGTTGAAAAATTTACAGGAAGTGGCGCAGTTTCAGGGCCAAAAGCATCGTCTAATCGCAAGCGTCCGTAACGCATATTCAATGCTGAGCCCAATCTAATAGCTGTACATCCTGCGCCACTGCATGCACCTGTTGTAGATGCATTCATATTCAGTCCTTGCAAACTGCGTGAATCGAACGAGTCTGTTAATTGCAGACCAACTTGCAGATTAGTATATGGACCATCAGGAGTCTGGTTTGGCGATGAACGACTGAAAGTGGCTGCAGCTGAATTGACCGGCAATACTCCGGCAGCCCATGTATGCGTTGCACCATCTGAGAAGCGCGACAAATTCACTCCGGCATCTGCATTTTCGGTGACGTAACTAATCGTTGGCATAGTGCCGTAAGCGGGGATGTAATTCGTTAATGTATTACCAGCAACGCCCTTTGCCTCTATTGAATACGATAAATTCAATGGCTGCTGCATATAAGAAAATCCAGTGCAGCTATTCGTAAGTGTAGAATTAGCTAAAGTGAAATGATTTGGATAAAAACGACCGACTGTACCAGTAGAAATAAAATTAGAAACAACACCTCCACCTAAATAATCACGATCATTCGGTATAGTCGTCGTTGCTGGATTGTCATACTCAGGAATAATGGTAATGCTGCCTACTTGGTTCCAACGTACATCGTCATATGAAAATACACCTTGCGGCGTGGCTGCCGTAATGGAACCACTCACTGTTAATTCGGTAGGTACTCCACCTGCTGGATGAACTATCGATTGAGTTTTTATCTTCAAAAATTGCGTTTCAGGTGTAATCTCTCTTCCAAAATTTGGAGTAACTGCTGCAGGTGTTGCACCGTTCATCGACGCAACAAACACCTTAAATTGTTCACCAGCCGCGACAAATTGGGCAGCAATTCCAGGGGCGTTACTACCACCAGGATTTGGCGTACCATTGGTTCTTTGTACTGCCGCAACAACAAAGCTGTTCGGCTTCACAACAAATGGACTACTACTAGCGAATATGGTTAGCTCTGGATTATTCCCTAATGCGTCGATTTTTAAACGGCCATGCAATGTCACTTGACCGACATCAGAATAATTCAAAGTCATTGGCGCTTCGCCGCTGGCATTGAACGTCACATTCACATTATTGTAATTAACTGAAGCACCATTGTTGTTTGGAGCGATGACTGCGCCATTCACCAAAAACTGGCCACCCGCACAAGTTGTGGGATTGTTACAAGTAAACCCTATTCCCATTTGCAATGTTCTTGACGCGACTACAGCTTCACACACGCCTGTTTTAGGATTAGTACTAATCACTTTTGCAATTGCGTTTTTACTATTCCCAACATTTCCTTCCACACCGGCAATCTGGGTGGGAATAGGAATTACTGATGCACTGTGCTGAATTCTCAGCGCAGTATCTAAAAATGTAATGGGCGATGTGGCTGAAGCCGTTGCACTCTCAGCCCTAATGGTTAAATTGCCAGGTGTAGTTTGTCGCAAATATTTTGTAAAAGAAGATTCACTGCCTGTGAAAGTAAATGTGGTACCACCAACCCAAACACCGGTAGCTGGGGCGGTGCTCATTGTAACCACGGTACCTGCAGGAGGATTGTAAGCAACACCCGACGAATTCAGTGCAGTGACAGTCACTGATTCTGCTGCGCAGGTAATACCCGTTGCACTATGAGTAATTAAATACCCAGCAGGTGTTGTCACACATTCATACAACCCCGGTGCAGTAATAGGCGATGCATTAACACCCGAAGGAATAGCAACGTAAGACGCACTACCCGGTGTTTGCCAGCGCAATTGTGCAACTGCAAAACCACCGTTTTCATAGTATTCCAATTTAATGGGGTATCTGTTGCCCGCAATTAAATTCACGGCTGCAGAAGTATGAGTAGTAACAGAATGGTCATTCCATTGATCAATTAATAAATCACCATTCACTGTCAGACGTACACCATCATCAGAATTGGTTTGAAAACGGTGCACACCTGATTGGGTTACGTGTATGTACCCTTCCCATCTCACTGAAAAATTATTGTCGCCAACTCCGGCTGGGCCTGGCACTCCAGTTCCCCAATCAAAATTAATTGGGCCATCCAATCTTGTGCGAGTGACTGGATTTGTCAGCGTTTGATTATTGAAATAATTTCCGGTAATGCCTGCTGATAAATTGGTTGAGCAAGAACTTACCGGCGGTTTTGGCGCAGGTGTACATTCATATAACCCTGCCCCCATTGTCGGTAAAGGGCCACCAGGAATAGCAACATAGGTTGCTGAACCGGGTAAGCGCCAACGCAAACGAATAACGGCATCACCGCCATTTTCATAATATTCCAAACGGATTTTGTAAGTATTTCCTGCGACAAGATTGATATCAGTGGAGGTATCTGTAGTTGCAGAATGGTCATTCCAGCGATCAATAATCAAGGTGTCATTGATATACAAACGCACGCCATCATCGGATTCTGTTTGAAAACGATAAGCGCCTGTTTGGGTTGCACGTATAAATCCGTTCCAACGAACCGAAAAATTATCCGCATTAATTCCGCTTGCTCCTGGTGCTGCACCGCCCCAGCTAAAATCGATTGGTGCATCGGAACGCGTTCCTGTAGAGGGTTCTGTTAGTGTGCGGTTATTGTAATAATATCCTGTGATTCCGCTTGATGTACCATCAGTACAATTCATAGGTGTTGGTGGGAGCGGTGCAGGACCACATGCATTCGCTGGTGTGGAATTAGGCAAGCATGTGCCATAAACAGTGCCGCCATTGGTAAGATCCACTGTAGAATAATTTGGTGCCGTTAAATTACCGTACACCGTTGAATTAATAATGATAATAGGATCTGTATTTGTAGTAATCGTGATTGGGGATGATGCAGAACCCAATTGGCTTCCATTTTGAATCACAGCATTACTTGAACCCGAAATACTGCCGCTGGTCATTGTTACTGCAGACATTGTTAGCGGGTTATTAGATGTCATAACAAAATTGCCAGAGAGCGTGCCACCTGTAAAATTCATTCCAGAATGACCTCTTGCTCCCCCGCTGAGATTAGCACCATTGGTGATAATCGTTTGGTTTTGACTGGTCACCAAACCGGAAACACTACCCCCCGTTAAATTAATGGCTCCACCTGTGGTAATAGTTCCTGTGAGCGCGGTGCCAACTAATGTCACATTGCCGCTCGAAGAAGTGATATTGCCAAACACGGTATTAGTGCCAGAAGCATCTACATTTCCATAGGTAGATGTCAGGTTTATACGGTTACTGGAGGAGCCAACAGTATTGTTGTTCAGTGAAAAACCATTGTTCGCTGAAATCGTAATCGTCGTATTGGCGGTAAGAATATCACCCGATGCTAATGTCACTCGCCCATTACCATTACAGGTGTAAGTTGTGCCTGAAACACTCCAACTGGTATTACAAGGAGGATAGGAACCACTGGTGAGATTGTAAGTGGCAGCATTTGCAAAACAGCAAAATCCAATCAACATGAAAAGCAGCAGATGATGCGATTTTTTTAGCGGTGAACAACAGAAAAAATGAAATAAAGTTTGCATTTATCACTGCTCCCGATATGCGCCAACTTCGATAATACGCTGGGCACGAAAATGATCGGCCGGGCCACAAGTGCCAACACTTCTAATCGTATAAAAACTTTTTGTCACACCAACGGGTGATGTCGGTAAATAGTTAGCTGCTGTGCCATGAGCACATGCACTACCATCCTGATATCGACAAGAACAACTCACTACGACGGAACACATCCGCAACCCATTCACGCTTGCAAAATTGTGATTAATTGCCATATTTGCACAAGCTGCATCTGTAGCGTTACGTGTGGTTGTTGTTAAAAACAATCCTTGCATACCACGCTGCGCACCACTCTCTGCCGCATAAAATGATTGGATATTGGTTAACTCCTGAATAGTTGCCGTATTAGTTTGTGTGGCTGTGCGCGAAATCGTTAGGGCTAAAACCCCCATTACTACCAGAATAAATAACGCCAGCGGCAATAAAAATCCGCGCTGGTGGCGATGGCATGCAATAGAAAATTGATCAGGGCACATTGCGGATGAGCACCCTCTGCGTGAAATTAATGGTTTCGCCACCGCTGGAAAAATTCAACGATATCTCTATTGCCGTATTTCGATTCTCACTGCCAGCCAATAGTGTAAAAGGTGTGGTGGCACTGATATTGCGCGCAATAATGTCATGGGCACCGCCAACTGTTACATTCGCACTATTCACATCAATGCCCTGATAAAAGTGCAATTCATTCCCCACAACACAAAATGCTTGCGGATTATCCAGCAAATAATAACGCCGGTTAACGGAATTACGTTGCCATCGCGTGGCTGCCGTTAAGGTGATATTTCCACCCGCGTAACCCGCCCTTGAAACAGCCGCTGCACCGTAAATTTCATCAGCGCTCATCGCACCAATCGTGACATGCACAGCAGAACCAAAATCGATTGATACAGGCGATGCAGCAATTGTTGCAGTTGGCGGTGCAAGATTTTCAGTATCAGGGACAGGATTAAAATAATTTCCACCCGCCGCAATTGGCATAAATTCCAAACAACTACCGCCGTTAGTTGTGCGAACAGAATACGGTAGCGCAACACGCAATTGCCGCGTCATGCGCTCAAGCGCTTGACGCGACGTATTGACTAACAAGGCTCGTGTTTGTGTTCGCTGATAAGCCTCCGTTGTTTTAACAACGAAGCCAGTGCCGATAGTGGCAAGGATAGAGAGCAGGACAATAACCGTGATTAATTCAATCAGCGTAAAACCTGATGAACGATTTCCTGTGATGAGTGAAAGTCCTTTTGCTTCCAGTGAATAGTGCTTCACTAAAAATTCGCTCGCTCTGCTGCAAGCAAAATTGTTTCGCCAGTGGGTGTTGTGACACTGACAGTAATCACTTTAATGTTTGTGTTGGTGGTTACATTCACACTGCGTGTATAGCCCGCAGCCGGGGTATTAAGTTCGGTACGGTTATGGTAATCGTCCACATCGTTGTAGTTATCCTCGGTAATGTTGTCACATGCAACCGAACCCGCTTGTGCACTATTGCACGCTGGAATACCACCCGTTGGAGTTTGTGCATCATATTTCAATGCAAGAATTTCATCGAGTTTGGACTGCGCCGCTTCCAACGCTTGTGTGCGGACAATTGGATCAACATTGGTGATCGTCGCCTGACGATAAACCCCCACCAATGCCAATAGCGCAATGCTGACCACCACAATAAACACAATCATCTCAATCAAGCTCACGCCTGATTCACGTTCGCAATGCAGTGTGTAGTTAGGGCACATAAGCATAGCCGCTGGCATCCACTTGCACAGTGGCACTCACACCACTGCTATTGCCTGAACCGGTCAGGGTTATTGTTGTAGCCGTTGTGCGGCCTAATTTGTCATAGCTTAACGTCAGCGCAGGAAGGGTTACACCTTTGGGCATATCCAAAGGATAAAAATCGCTACCGACTGGTATCGGGTTTCCATCTTCATTAACACTGACCGAATTTGCTGTAAGTACTAATGTGATATTTGGCCGCATCATGGCTTGCTGCTGCGCAAAAAACAAAGCCGCGATGAGATCATCGCGGCCTGATTGTACTGGGGCTGTTCCAGCTGAACCTATCCGTGAAAACAAAGTGATCGACAAAATACCCACCAAAATCATTACGGTGACTAACTCGATCAGAGTAAAACCTTGTTCACAACGTTTCATGGATAGTTGACATCTATACTACTCACAACACAAAGATTAGTTTGTCACGCCATAACCAACAAATGTTGCTGTCTTACCTTTATAGGTGAGCGTACAAGTTGAAGAACCGCCTTGAGTACCGATACCACCTCCAGCAAGCGGTGTTCCAGTTCCTGTTGTAATCACATAATCAGTTGAAGGTAATCCGCCTCCATCAAGCACAGCGGCAACACCCTCACAGGTAGTAACTGCTATCGGAGTTGGCGCAGTTAAACCTGCATCTATTGCGATGTTGTTTGCATGGTTTATGGCCGCAGCACTTCCAAGAGCACCCGCAACTCCACGTACCGCAGCATCTTCGGCGGCATCGGACAAATCCACAAATCTAGGCAGTGCTGTCGCAGCCAAAATGCCCAAAATTACAATTACCGCAATCAACTCAATCAAAGTAAAACCAGATTGTTGTTTCATAACAAAGCTCCACGCCGATAAAAGAAAAGATAACAACTAATTAACTGATAGCGCACTCGTAACCGCCGAGTTGCACTCTGAACATCCATGACGCCGCATGCCTCACTACTTGCGGATTAAACTCAGGTTACTTATACCGAAATATAGCTAAAACTCCCAAGAATGCCAGTTTATAAGTTAACTAATGTTAAGCCCCAATATTACCCGCCTGTTGAAACACTTAAGGGCTTTCGGGCATAAAAGCCAAACTACCTATTAAGGGAGAGTAATCAAAATAAGCACTGCCATCCTCGTACTGATAACGGCACCCTCCGGCATACGCTAGTGAGCGGAATTCGCCCTTGGGTTCTGCAGCCATACCTTTGGCAATCGGCGCAGGGTTTTGCAAAAGCAGCCGCCACAACTGGTAACAGTCCTCATCGGTCGGCTTGTAATCGCTTGCAACGCTTCCCTGTACAGAGGCGGGCCAGCCTTGCGGTGAAAAATAGAGAAATTTATCGGCGATGGCCAACGGTTGTTGTGACGCTTGATTTTTATTGGCGATACTGTCCATTAAATACTGCACACGCACATTCGCTGCGCCCGTCATAAAATGGTGTGATAGAACCTCCAGGCGCAATATGCGTGCATCAGCTGCCATAAAGGCATAACGGCCCAATGCCGCCAACGCAATAATTGAAATAACGATTAAGCTAACAAAAAGCTCAAACCGCCCGTGATGGTAGGATTGGATCAAGTGCGCCTCACTTTTGGATGCTGTACATATCCCACATCGGCAAGAAGATACCCAGCGCCAGCACTGTAACGAACCCCGCCATAATGACGATCATGATGGGCTCGATCCGGTCGCTAAGTTGTTTTACATCGTATTCCACTTCGCTTTCATAAAAAGCAGCAACTTCGGCAAGCAGCGCATCGACCTGACCGCTCTCTTCCCCTACCGAAATCATCTGCAACACCAAGGGCGTAAACATGCCGCTTACCAAATGGGTTTGAAACAATCCTTCACCCCGCTCTACGCCGGTGCGAATGTTGCGGATTTTGTCGCCCAGATAGGGGTTATCAACTGCACGCGCACTTAGCTCCAATGCGTTGGAAAGCGGTAAGCCTGCATTGAGCATTAGCCCAAATGAACGCGCATAACGCGCAAGGGAGGCGCGCTCAATAATATCGCCCACTACAATCAGCTTGAGTTTTTTACGCCCCCACACACGGCTGCCTTCCGGTGTGTTCACATAGTGATATGCCCATGCAATGACTGCGACAATAACAGCGAATAAGTACATCCAGTAGTTAACAAAAAAATCCGATATGCCAATCAATATTCGTGTTGGCAATGGAAGTTGTGCGCCGAATTTTTCAAACATTCCAGCAAATGCTGGAATCACTTTGATGTTGATAATCACAATCGCGATAGAAATTGCAATCAATACAAACGAAGGATAGCGCAGTGCCGTTTTGATACTTTTCATGGTCGCCAAATCGCGCTCCATGTATTCACTGAGCTGCTTGAATACCAAATCCAAGCGGCCCGAGTTTTCACCTACGCTCACCAAGCTGACAAATAGATTATTGAATATTTTGGGATGCGCGCGCATGGCAGTCGATAATTCCACACCCGCTTCCAGTCGCTCGATCACATCGAGCAGCGTTTGCTGAAACGTATAATTGCGCAACGATGCCGATAACCCACGCAAGCCTTTTACCAACGGAATTCCCGCTCGCGTAATGGTGTGCATTTGCCGGCAAAACATAATCAGCTCAACCGTTTCCACTTTGCCGCGGTTAGTCGCACGGGTAAAACGTTCAGACAAGCTTAATTTTTCAATAAATTCATTAACATCAACCGGTGTGATGCCGCGGCCTAATAATTGGTTGACGGCTGCATCCTGACTGGAGGCATCCAGTTGGCCCGTAATGGGGCGACCTTCTGCATTGCGGCCTTTAAATTCGTAGATTGCCATAATCAGTATTTATCCAACTCCTTTCAACGTTAAGGATTAGATTTCATCTATCTGTGCAGAAATACTCATCACTTCTTCAAGTGTGGTTTTACCTTCTATTGCATAACCCAAAGCAGCTTCGCTTAGGGTGACAAAATTCGGGACAGCATTAGCCGCATGAGTGAAAGCATTAATGTCGTTCATACGCAGTGCATCAGCCATTGCATGGTTCAATTCCAACATTTCAAAAATACCGATGCGACCGCGATAACCCGTGTTGTGGCAATGCGGGCAACCTGCCCCCTGTTTAAAGGGTACGTTGCTGTAATCGCGCCCTTTGCCGATGGTTGCCAGCAACTGGCGTTCGTTTGCATCCGGTGTGTGCGGCTGAATACAGCTATTACAAATACGACGCACCAACCGCTGCGCCACAATAGCTTTCAATGCAGTTGCTACCAAATAGCCATCAACACCAATATCCATTAAACGCAATGCTGAGGTCACCGCATCATTGGTGTGTAAAGTCGATAACACCATGTGGCCTGTCATGGAGGCACGCAGTGCAATCTCGGCTGATTCAGCATCGCGGATCTCACCGACTAACAAAATATCCGGGTCTTGACGCAAGGTTGCGCGCAAGACACTCGCAAAATTTAAACCAATTTTTTCGTGCAGTTGCACCTGGCTGATACGGGGGAGCCGATATTCCACAGGGTCTTCTACGGTGATAATTTTTTTATCCGGCTTATTTAATTCTGAAAGCGCGCCGTACAAGGTAGTGGTTTTACCGCTACCCGTTGGCCCGGTAACCAACACCAATCCGTGTGGGCGAGTGATGACTTTACGAAAGCGATCAATCAAATGCGGCGGCATTCCTACATCACTCAATGGTCGCACACCATCGGTCTGGTCAAGCAAACGCATAACCACAGATTCACCAAATTGCACCGGCATGGTGGAAATACGCACATCGATATTGTGATGTTTGACTTTCAAATTAAAACGGCCGTCTTGCGGCAAACGCTTTTCTGAAATATCCATGCCCGACATTAATTTCAAACGCACCACCAATGCAGAAGCAATACGTTTTTCATTCATCACTTGCTCTAACAACACACCGTCGATACGGTTGCGGATGCGCAATACTTTTTCGTCTGGCTCGATATGGATATCCGATGCTTTGGTATTGATCGCCTCTTCAAATATTTTTTGCAGCAGCTTAACCACCGGTGCTTCGCTGTCGGTCGCATCGACCGCAAAATCCGCCAAATCCAATGCAGATTCTTGCAACTCTTCATCCAACTCACCCGCCAGCGTTGCGATTTCACTGGCACGTGTGTAGGCGATATCAAGAATATCCAGTAACTCTGATTCACGCACCACCGCAGGCTTGAGATTTTTTTGCAAAATACGTTGCAGCTCATCCAAGCAGAAAATATCAGTTGGGTCCGCCATGCCTAATAACAGGCCATCAAAATCTTCGCGCAGCAGCATTACCCGATAACGGCGAGCGCTGGTCTCGGGCAGTTTTTGCACAAGATCGCGATCAAAACGAAATTGCTTTAATTCAACAAACGGGATATTTAATTGCGCTGACAACAAACTGAGCAACGCATTTTCTTCTACATAACCCAACTCCACCAAAGTGGCACCCAGTTTTCGGCCGGTGAGCTTCTGCTCTTGCAGTGCATGCTGGAGCTGTGTTTCAGAGATCATATTTTTTTCGACGAGCAAATCGCCGATACGAATACGCTTGGGTGCAAATGTGCTCATAATAAAATTAACCCGTTCTTACGGTTATTAGTCACTGCTGCAGCGCAGCAAGGCGCTGTTGAATATAGGTACGCACCTGCGGTGGCAAGTCTGCATATTGATTAACACGTTGATATGCCTGCAAGGCGACTTGCGGTTGGTTGAGTGCATCTTGCGATAAGGCAAACCCCAACCAATACGCGGGTTTATCGCCAAACATTCCCAGCAAGCGGCGATAGTGATTGGCCGCCTCTAACGACTTACCATTTTTTTGATACAACCCGGCCAACAATGCACGGTAATTTTCATCTTTATCGGCATCAGTTAAATGGGTTTCCAGCAATTCTATCGCCACGTCTTCTTGTTGCTGGTTCACTAATATTTTTGCCTGGTAATACGCTTGTTCATAGCTCGATAAAAAATCCGCTTGAGCCAATATACGCTGGGCTGCAGTAATATCATTTTGCTCAACTAAAATATCCAGTAGCGTTTTTACAGATTCACGTGGCTGCTGTGCAGACGCGATGAACCCTTGTAATCTTTCTATCGCAAAATTCACTTGACCTTGCGCCACCAACTCTCGTGCTTCGCGCGCCTGCTCTTCATCTTTCCATTTGGGATTGGGAGTAATATCCAAGTGCGCAGGCTCATCAGATAAAGCCTGTACAACCTGGGATTTTTTATTGCGTTGTTCAGTTGCTATATTTTCCGAAGGATTCTGTAGCGGTGTTTCATCCACCCCGAATGGATCTTTTACGCTGACAGAGACAGTTTCAAGCGCTGTAGAATCACCAACAGCAGCAGAAGCCTCAGGAGCAACAGAAGATTCGCGAACATCAACGTTTTCAGCGGAAGCTACGCTGCCAACGTTTGTATCTGCTTCTTGAATTACCGCATCAGTTGCGATTTTGTTTTCAACAACAGTATTTGTCAGTGTAGTCACTGCGGCTTCCAGCGCCGCCAAACGTGTAACCAATTCCGGATCAGGCTGCGAGGGCGCTGTCACTGGCACATCACTGACAATTATTTCTTTTTGTTGGATAGTCGTTTGTGTTTCAGAGGGTTCAGTTATTGGCGTATCCGCCGGTTGAACGGCATATTGCGCTGGCAATTGTTGTGTTTCTTCACTGCCCGCTTGCTTCCCGGCTATATGCTTCCCGGTTATGTACTGCCAAGCAATGGCAATAGCGAACACAACTACAAACACCAACACGCTGGGTAGAAAGCTGCGCGGCAAAGGTTTAGCAGCACTGGACTGATTAAATAATTCACGCTGCTCTTGTGCGCTCAGATCCAACGTCGGGCTTGCGCCTGCCGATAACGCATCAACCGGTTTTTGCTGGTGCGAGAGATCGCGCAACATGTCATTGAGCAAACTCATCACACTGCTCCCGACAAATTACCCAATACCACAGGCACCAAAACAATGGCGGCAGCTGCGCTGGCTGCCAGCATTGGCCATAACCAAAAATCACGCCGCGCCAACCAACGCCCAAGCGAACGGCTTTCGGCAGTATCCATAATGGCGCGCACCATATGACTGCGGCTGACTTTATCAGCCGATTGTCCGTAGGCTGCAAGCATCGCTTTATGCGCAATCACATTAATTAACCGTGGCACACCGCCAGAGGCTTTGTATAACAAGGAAATAGCCGAACGAGAAAATAATGACGCACCTCGGTAACCTGCAGAACTTAAACGATATGCAAGATAATCCGGCAAACTGGCTTTGGGAATTGTTTGCAAGTATTCAGCAAATACAATGCGCTGCTTCAATTGGCGAAGATCAGGACGATCAAGCAATTCATCCAACTCCGGCTGACCGAATAAAACCACTTGAAGCAATTTACTTTTTTCAGTTTCCAAATTGGTCAGCAAACGCAGTGCTTCTATTGTCTCGCGTGGCATGGCCTGCGCTTCATCCACTACCAAAACGACTTGGCACTTTTGTTGTGCCAACTCGACCAAGCGCAAATTAATATCTTTTAATAGTTGATACGAAGGGACATCCGGTGAATAAGGAATGCCTATTTCTTCAGCAAGAAACCATTTCAGTTCATCGGGTGTGAGATACGGGTTTGGAATATACGCAGTGATGTAATTATCGCCCAAGCTGGCTAGCAGCTTACGGCTAAGCAAGGTTTTACCAGTACCAACTTCACCCACAATTTTGATAAAGCCTTCGCTGTGTTTTAACGCAAGTAAGAGTGTGCTCAATACTTCGCGATGGCTTTGGCTATTAAAATAAAATTGGGTATCGGGCGTTAATGAAAAAGGATGCTCCTTTAATCCAAAATGTTGCCGGTACATAAGGAACCTCGCGAGCGCAGATAGTTATCTGCGCACCATTTATTTCTGATTATTCCGGTAGGCATCGCCCATGCGCTGCATTCTGTCTTGCGCTTCGGTGAGCTGCGTATCCCAAGTTTTATCATCCACTACTATAGGACGCAGCAAAATCACCAACTCGGTTTTGGATTTGGCTTTATTTTTAGTGCGGAACAACGCATTGACACCGGGAATATCGCCCAGCACCGGGCGCTTGCCGTCGCGATTATTGTTTGATTCGGTCATCAAACCACCCAACACAATCACTTGGCCATTAGCGGCTTTTACAATGCTGTCTGACTCACGCACGCCACGCAATGCGAGTGGCAATGCAAACTCTTCACTGCCCACGGTAAATACTTTTTGCTGGTCGGTGACTTCACTGACTACCGGATGGATGTGCAATATCACTTCGCCATTTTCGGCAATTTGAGGTGTTACATCCAACGAAATGCCACTAAAAAATGACGACAATTCGATATTGGGTGTACTGGTTGTGGTCGCGGCGTTTTGGGTTTGGTTACTGGAAATACCCGTGACAAAATATTCATCTGAACCCACCCGAATAACTGCTTTCTGGTTATTCACAGTAGATACGCGAGGACTGGACAGTACTTGCACACTGCCCTGGGTTTCCAACAATGATAATAATTTGGTGATGTCCGTTACTTGAATTAAACCAGCAACGGTTCCGCCTATTCGCTCTCGATCACCATAACTGACAGATTGGCGAGTACCATCAGCGTTTCTAAACACCTCTGTCACCGTCAAATCCCTGAATTCATTAACAGGAGAACTACCATCAGTATTCAAAGCAAAGCCATCTTCAAGATTTTTTGCTGCGGAAATCTGCCCGCTAATTGCTCCCCAATTAACACCTGCTTCAAATCCTTCGCTTAAACGCACTTCAAGAATTTTTGCCTCCAAAATAACCTGGCGTTTAATACTCAATTCAGAGCGCTCAAGGAAATTACGCACCGCGCTCAATTCATGTGGCATGGCTTTTACCACGATCATGCCTGCTTGTGGCGTTACCATAACGGAACGATCATCACCTACACCGCCGATAATCGATACTACGGTTTTTTCCAGCGATGCCCAAAAGTCGGTGCGGTTTAATGTTTGAACGCGAGAACCTGGTGTGAGCGCTGAACCGCCACCGCGATTGCCTTGTTGTTGATTTTGTGAGGCACTTTCAATCATGCCCAATAAATTGGCATTTTCATTCGCGGAATTATTATTTCCTCCGCCAGAATTATTACCGTTATTGCCACCAGAACTTTGCGCGCGCCCAATCATTACACTGGTATCGGACACACCGACGCGCTGCACATCCAGATAATTAATCTGGAACACTTCAGTGCGCAATGCATTGGCGTAAATGGTGTAAATGTTGCGGTCTCTTTTGTATTCGTAGCCGTATATATCGCGCGTTACGCGCAGAACATCTTCCACTGTTACATTTTTCAGATCGAGCGTTACTGCGCCATCAACATCAGGGTGAACCACGATATTGATGCCTGTTCCGTTCACCAAACCAAGAAAAAAATCACGCGCCGCAACATTGCGCACCGACACATCGAACCGCTCATTATTCACCTTCGCCATACCGCCGGTTAACGACGGATTATTTAACAAGGCTTTATTGACTTCCGGAGGAACAGCTTTTGTTGCTGTGCCTTGTTCACGCTGCTGCTCAACGGCTTTATCCATTGCATCTTCAGTGATCAGGCGTTGGTTATCGGTGGAGCTACAGGCACCCACTAACATAAGCACCAGCACGAGCGGCATACGCGCCCAAGGTGTGTGGCATGGTTTGCCAAATTGTTTTTCAGGGTTGGTGAACATTGTCACTGCCTCAATTATTTTGCTTAATTGATGAATTCTTTTTTACAACACCGGGCGATAGCGTTAACACCCGGGTTTGGCTGTCCTGTTGTAGCACAACTGTCTGCGCCAAAATGCGTTGCACTTTAGTCCCGTTCGATCCGGGAATCGTTTGGCCTTCACGCACCGTATTACCATTAATGACTGCCAGCTTGCGCCCCGGGCTGACCAACACCGCATCCAGAACCCAGTTTTCGCCGCTTGCAGCATTTGCACTCGCAACGTGCCCCAATGGAGCAGTAGGATCGCGAACATCTTGTGCATTGAGCTCTTGCGTGCTGAATAAAGCAGCACACAGCATGGAAAAAATACAATAGTTAGCAAAAGTGTTATACACCGAGCAGCCCCTCCTCTGAACTCAGAGTAAAAACCCTGATATCAATCGTGGCATTAGGATATTGCTCAACGGTGTAATCCAACGACTCCCAATAAAATTTCCATTCGAGATTTTCTATTTCTTTCATCAATTGAATAAGCTGCGGGTAACTACCTGCTACACGGATCAGCACGCCGTGTTTATACACGCCGGTACCGCCGGTGTTGCTACCAATATTACTAGCAGCACTATTTTGTGGATTTTGAACTGCTGGACTTTCTGCCAATTGCAATTCCGTCACAGCCAGCGTGCGCACTTGCAATAACGTCACGCTGCTAGTACGCAGCAATACTTCTTGCAACACTTTGGGTAATTGTTCTGCACTGATTAAACCCTGCGATAAGCCCGATAATTGCGACTCAATGTTGGCAATATTGCCAGTGAGCCGATTGATTTCATTTTTCTTGGCGATAGCAGGATCACTTGCCATTGTTTGGGTAAGTGTTGCGATCTGGCTTTCCTGGCTTTTTTGTTCCGTAGTCATTTGCGTTAACTGGCTATTTAAGTCAGCGCGTTCACGGTCAAACCTTGCTTGAACCAGAAAATTCCACAATAAAAAGATCACGGCCAATGAGGTCAAAAAAATCAATACCCGCTCACTCAGTATGCGGCTATCGATTTTCTCCATAAGTTGGGTGATGGCTGGTGACATCAGTTTTCACCTCGCACTTTTTGGTTCATATCCAACAGCATCTGTACTGCAGTTTTGGTTTCAGGCTCATTATTTTTCAGTTGTTTTGCCAGGGAAAACTCAAATACTCCCTGATTGTTTTTGAGTGGTGCCACATTCAAAACGCCAAAAGCAGATTGCGCAAAAACAGGTTCTGTACGTAACCGCTGGATATACAGAGGGATTTGGTCAGCCGCACGGGTTTTACCCGCAAATTCAATGTAATTTCCACCTGCTTGCAATGAAAAAACATTTAGGCTGACAGTATCGAGCGACTGCCGCCCCATCGCCTGTAAATGCGCAGAAAAACCTGAATTGTTGCCAAGCTTTTTATTGGCGATAACCGCAAAAATTTGTTCGCGCCGCGCTTGCTCTTGTTGCAATTGCACAATTTGGGCATCCAGTTCTGCCAGATTGCTTTGTGGCCGCTGTTGTTCCAATTGCTTAAGCTGATTTTTTATTTGTTCTAACTGTACGCGTTGTTGCTCTACCGATTGAGCCAGTTCCCGGTTATGTTTAGCACTCAATACACTCACCAACACCAGCAGAACAATAAAAATCACCACGCCCCACAGCATATGGATACTGCGCAAAGGTTCGCGGTTGGGTTGGAATTCTGGCAGGTATAAATTGATCTGTTGCATATCAACCCTGCCCTACGTGATCTTGTCGCAACGCTGCACCTATCGCATGCAGTGAAAGCGAAAGAATATGATCGGGAATGGAATCGGGAATTTGTATGCCTGCATCTACATCTAATAGATGGATGGAAACCGCTAAGGCGTTACGAATTTCGGGGGTTAATTTATCAGCCGTCACATTTTCACCGCAGAGATAAATGTGGCTGGGCGGAACCTGGCGCATTTGTCGCTCGAAATAATCCAGTGAACGTTGCAGTTCCAATACCAAGGCATCACCCGGCAGATCATCGAGCAGGCCTGCATTGTATGAGAGCGAAAATTGCCGCGATAAATACAAATTACCATCGCGGATAATTTGCAAACTGCCACCGCCTTGCTGCAATTTAACAATGGCGACGCCGCGTTTGGTATCGCAACAGGCTTCTGCCAAATTGCGCAACACCAACTCAGGAATATCGATATTTTTCAGGCTCATACCGCTAGCCTTCGCCAAGGCAACCTGAGCTTCAATGTGTTTACGCTGGGCGACTACCGCATAGGCCATACGGCTGGTGCCGCGGGCGCTGTCTTCTGGCAACAGAAAAGCATCGACAATAGCTTCGGATACCGGGAATTGAATGAGATCTTTGATCCGCCAACGCAAGGCTTCAGCCAGTTCTTCGGCTGGCACTTTGGGCGCTTCGCCTAGAATAAGTTGGTAGTTACCGCTCCCCATCACCAGATTGCAGGGAGTTTTTTGTAAACCCAGTTTAAGCAGCCGCGCGCGTAGCAGGTCTGCTGGATCGATGCCGTCTTCTACGGGAATAAAATCGCAGCTGAGTAATCTGGGTTGTTGGGTTGCTGGCCGTTGGATATGGGCGAAAGCGATACCCGCCGCAGAAACATCTACGCCTATCATCTGATTCTGGCGACTCGTGCCGCGCAAAAGTCGGGCTATTTTGTCCACAAATTGCTTCAAATCGAGGCTCTCTCCGATTACATCCTCTATGTTCCCGCCATTCCCCAGTGTTTGTCTTTGGAACAAACACAGATTTGGGACAACCTTTTCTCAGGACGATCTTTGGTGTGGTCTATTGTGTTGTGGTCATTGGCCGCCACTTTTTTACAGGAAAGCTAATAACTCTTGCTTATAATTGGCACCAGAAACATAACCGTTAACAGAGAACATAGACCATAAAGGTAGAAAAGCCAAATGCTGCACATAGTTCTTTTTGAGCCTGAAATTCCGCCAAATACCGGGAACATAATCCGGCTCGCTGCCAATACCGGTTGCCAATTACATTTGATCGAACCGCTGGGCTTCAGCCTTGATGAAAAAAGTGTAACCCGTGCCGGTATGGACTATGCCGAAACCCAGGATCTGCGTCGTCATCGCGACTGGGAATCCTTTTTAGCCAGTGAACAGCCTGCGCGTATTTTTGCCCTGAGTACCAAGGGCACGTATTGCCATAGCGATGCACAATTTCAGGCCGGTGATTATTTGCTTTTTGGCCCCGAATCGCGTGGTTTGCCCGCCAGTATCCGCGAGTCACTCCCCGCCAATCAGGTATTGCGCATTCCTATGGCCGCTAATAGTAGAAGCATGAACCTATCCAACGCCGTTGCGGTGATGGTTTATGAAGCCTGGCGTCAATTGGGGTATGCTGGCGCGCTTTAGCAACGCAGGATGGAAACAATCCCATGAGTAAAATCCAGATATTTATTGGCAGCGTTTATGGCGGCGCAGAGCAAGTAGGTGAAATCCTCAGCGAGCAACTCACTGCACTCGGTCACGAGGTCACCCTCAATACTTATGCCCGCGCGGAAGATCTGGCGCGCGACCCGGACGAGATCATCCTGCTGTGCCATTCCAATACCGGCTCGGGCGAGCTGCCCGACAATATCCAGCCTCTGTATTTACACCTCACCCGGGATTATCCACGCATTGCCGGACGCCGATACGGGGTTGTGAATTTGGCCGATAGCAGCTACACCACCTTCAATGAAGCGGGGCACATGCTGGATGCCGCCTTTGAAGATCTGGGTGCTGTGCGTATTGGCGAGCCTTTGGTATTGGATGCAAGCAGCGGCGATGACGCTGCAACCCTTGCGCGCGATTGGGTGCAGGATTGGGCGAAACTGCTCTAAAACAACGCGCCGATTGCTGCAAATTAATTGAATAGATGTTGTGATTGCTTATGAGTGAAACCAAAACCATCGGCCTGTTTTATGGCAGCTCAACCTGCTACACCGAAATGGCCGGCGAAAAAATCCGCAATGTTATCCATACCCTCATGGGCGAAGAGTGCGTGGATTTTTTTAACATCGCTGATACCCCGATTATCCAAACCCAATTTTACGATTACCTGATTTTCGGCATTCCCACTTGGGATTACGGCGAGCTGCAGGAACACTGGGAAGAAATTTGGGACGAGTTGGATGAGCTGGACTTCACCGGCAAAAAAATCGCTATTTATGGCTTAGGCGACCAGGTGGGTTACCCTGAATGGTTTTTGGATGCAATGGGATACCTGCACAGCAAATTAGTCCACCGCGGTGCAACGCCGTTCGGTTATTGGCCGCGCGCCGGTTACGAATTTGAAGCATCAAAAGCCCTTACCGCCGACGGCAATTATTTTGTTGGATTGGCATTGGACGATGAAAATGAATTTCAATTAAGTGATGCGCGCATACAACAGTGGTGCGCACAAATTTTGAAAGAGTTCGGCTTGTGAGTGATTCAACCGATACTCTTTCGGTACAACACGCCCAATTAGACTGGGATGACGATGGCCAACCGTTATCCAGCCTGTTTGGCGATGTGTATTTCTCGCGCGCAAATGGGTTGGAAGAAACCCGCCATGTTTTTCTGCAACACAACCAACTGCGCGAGCGCTGGCAACAACTGGGTGATGGCAATCATTTCACCATTGCAGAAACCGGTTTTGGCTCTGGCCTGAATTTTTTAGCTGCGTGGCAATTGTGGCTGGAAACAGCCCCTGCTACTGCGCAATTGCATTTCGTCAGTGTTGAAAAATTTCCGCTCGCTAAAAGCGACTTGCAGCGAGCCTTGGCGCTTTGGCCTGAATTGCATGAATTAATCGATCAGCTAGTACAACACTACCCCGTGTTTGTGGGCGAGGGATTTCATCGTCTGGTCTTTATGGATGGGCGTATCCAGTTGACCTTGATTATCGGTGATGCCACAGCAGGTTTTACGCAGCTGCTCGCTTCCACCCACCCGGCTTTTTCGCACTTCTGTGCAAAAGTCGATGCATGGTTTCTCGATGGCTTTGCGCCTGCCAAAAACCCGCAAATGTGGAGCGATGCATTATTTGACGTTATCCGTTTGCTGAGTAAACAAGGCACAACTGCAGCGACATTTAGTGCAGCTGCGATTGTCAAAAACGGATTAAAACGCGCAGGATTTGCCATTCAAAAAGTGGCTGGATTTGGCCGCAAACGGGAAATGACCAAAGCTTTGATGGAGCAAGCACCTGAGCAGGCTTCAATCGATGCATCACAATATCGCAGCTACTCGCCCTACCCTGTACCTTGGACAGTTAACGCAGACTATTCACCGCCCACAGAAAAACAGGCATTAATTATTGGTGCCGGACTTGCCGGTTGCACCAGTGCCCATGCCTTGGCAATACGCGGTTGGAAAGTAACTCTGGTTGAACGCCATGCAGAGATTGCAGTGGAAGCATCCGGTAATCCACAAGGTGTGCTTTATGCAAAACTCTCCCACAAAAATGAAGCGCAAGCAGAATTCAATTTAGCCTGTTTGCAATTTGCACTGCATTTTTATCGCGCTTACTGGAGCGTCTGTGGCGGGAGAACCGGCGTTTTGCAATTAGCACACAATGAATCTGAACAACAATTGCATGAATTATTGCGCGATAAATTTTCAACCGCCGATGAATTGGTCGAGTTTGTAGATGCAAGCAGGGCAAGTGCAATCGCCGGAGTATCACTCACGCACAGCGCGCTGTATTTTCCGCAGGCGGGCTGGATAAATCCGCGCGCACTTTGCACTGCACTGGTTGCGCACCCCAACATTAATGTGATCACCAATTGCAATACCGAAGCGCTGGATTACAACGACAATCACTGGTACATCCGCAACCGCCCGGAATTACATGCACCAGTAGCAATTATTGCCAACGCGCGCGATGCAAAACGTTTTAGCCACAGCGCGAACTTGCCCATTAAATCGATTCGCGGGCAAATCAGTTATGTGCCGCAATCTGACGCAAGCAGCAAACTGAAAACAGTAGTCTGCAGTGAAGGTTATATTGGCCCCGCGATCGATGGATTTCATTGCACCGGAGCCACGTTTAACTTGCGCGATGAAACGCGCGAGCTGCGCGAAGAAGATCACCGCACCAATCTCAACAATTTACGGGAGCCTTTAGGGAATTTGGCGGCAGATTGGGAACATCTGAATCTTGCCCAATTGAATGGCCGCGCTGCATTTCGCTGTACCCTGCCCGATTATTTACCGCTGGTTGGTGCTGTTGCTGACGAACCACTGATGGAACAAAATTTTGCCCCGCTGCGTAAAAACGCCCGCGCGGCTATCCAACAAACCGGGAACTACTTAGCCGGTTTGTATATCAATATCGGTCACGGCTCACGCGGCCTTGCCTACACACCCCTGTGTGCAGAACTGCTGGCAGCGGAGATCAATCAGGAAATATTACCGGTACCACGCGAACTGGCCAATGCGCTCAACCCTGCCCGTTTTTTAATCAGGGACATAATCAAGAACAAACGCTAGCGGCAAACCCTGTCTATACTCTTTAGCATTCCATAAAGAGAGGTATCGCTATGCTGACTAACCGTACTTATGTGCTGGATGATGAAGTGGATTTTTTGCACAACTACTACGAGCGCCTTGTCGTGCAGGAAGTACATGACCAAAGTGAACGGGTTCAGCAAGGTGACCGCGACTTTCTTGCCGATGTCGCCTGTGTTGCCTTAAACCGCTTACCGCCCAGATACATCCGCTACGATGTCGATATGACGTTTTTTATGTCGCCGCAGGATATGGTGGAGATCGAACGCAAAGTCAGCCAGGCAGTGACCGATGCGCTGAATTATGTTGAAAGCCGGGAGCGAGGCGAAACACCACAGTTGCCGCCGGTAGAGGTATCACTCATTTCTACCCGTGGGGATAAACCGGTAAAAGCAGCCAAAGCGACAGCAGCTAGCAAACCCACTGCTGCTGCAAAACCTGACAACGCAAAAGCCTCTAGAAGCCCAGCGAAAGAAAAAGCATCCAAGAAAAAAACCTGATCCGCGCTTTCATGCTTTCACATACATCCACTTAATATCCAGCTACTTCTACATCACCAAGGGTTACACCTTGGTGATGTGTTGCTTGCTAACGCCCCTTATCACTGCGCGTATATTCCAACTTGGCAGAGCCTTCCGGTATCTCTGAAATCACCTGCGAGCCGCTGCCACACGCAATGACGGTACGCATAGCCTCTTCTACACTCACGTGCGGCAACATATCCACACACTCTGAAGACAAGTGATAAACAAATCCGGATGTCGGTATGGGTGCTGTAGGCGCGTAGACAGTAAAATCACCATTGGCATGCTTGGCTGTCACAATCGCAGTAACAGAGACCCCGGCTGCACGCCCCATAATATAAGCACGGCATACCTCACCTTTGAGCAGCGATGTATTTCCCTCGCCACCAAGCAATTGCGAAACCACTTCGCGAATGGTCTTGTAACCGGGAGCCAAGCGAGTCAGCCAGGCATCAAGCTGGTCATGTACCCACTCGCCCACGCTTGTCTTGATAAATAACCCAATCAAGAAACAGGCACATAACAGCAGTAGAACACCAAGTACATCTGCCACATGATTGGTAAATGCCGTCTGCTCCACCAACCAATGGCTCAAAGGTTGAATCAACGAACGCACCACACCCAGTAGCCACTCTACCAACCATACAAAAATGGCGATGGGCAAAATCACCATAAAACCGCCAATCAAGGTAATGCTGACAAACGAGCGTAAACGCTTCATGATTAAAACCCTTTACAATTGAAACCGTTCAAAACCGCAATCCTTTAACCATGTTGGACTTCCGAGTGAAACAATCTATTCGCGTGAAACAATTTATCTACGCACTATTGTGCACCAGCCTGTTATTGATAGCGAACCTCACATCAGCAACAGAGAACACATCGCTACACTACAAGATCATCGCCGAGCGTACCCACAAACCCACACTCTTTACCCAAGGTTTGCTGGTCGATGGCGATCACTTTTATGAAAGCAGCGGGCTCTACAATAAATCTTTATTAGTCTCTTACCCTATTGCTGAACCGGCCAGCACTTGGGCAAAAATATCGGCACCCTTTACCCAAAAGCAATCTATTCCGAGCCAGTACTTTGCCGAAGGCCTGGCGTTGCTGAATGGAAAACTCTATTTACTGACCTGGCGAGAAAAAACCTTGCTGGTGTATGACAAAGCAACCCTGAATTACGAAAAAAGTATTTCCTACAATGGCGAAGGCTGGGGCTTGACCAGCAATGGAGAACAATTAATCCGCAGCGATGGCAGCAGCAGGTTATATTTTCATAACGCTACCGATTTTACTGTTACAAAAACGATAAATGTCACTGATGACGGTACTGACGTATCGCAATTAAACGAGTTGGAATTTGTGCGGGGATTTATCTGGGCGAATGTATGGCATCAAGACCAAATAGTAAAAATTGATCCGGATAGCGGGCATGTTGTAGGAAAAATCGATTTGGGCGATTTGAAAAAAACACTCAATCTCAAGGACAGTGAACAGGTATTGAACGGTATCGCGTGGGATGAAAAACAACAGGCATTTTGGGTAACAGGAAAACAATGGCCGAAAATGTTTTTAATCCGTATCACCCATTAACGGCCAATATTGTTAAGCGCAACGGTTATTGTTTGCGCAGCATTTCTGCCAAACCCGCACCTACAACAGCTGCACCGCCCTGCGCCCAGCCTCCATCCACCGGAATCACAGCGCCGCTGATATAACTGGCAAAGTCCGAGGCTAAAAATAAACAGGCATGGGCGATATCATCGGTAGAGCCCATACGCTGCAAAGGCACGGACCTTGTTACTGCAGCACGCAAACCCTCTGTAGGTGCGAGGCGCTTCATACCTTCAGTGTTGTCAATCGGGCCGGGGATCACTGAATTAATACGTACGCCCTCAGCGCCCCATTCCAGACACAAAGTGCGCGTAATCATATCGACTCCGGCTTTCGCTGCGCATACATGGCTTTGCCCCGCCATTGGAATATCAGCCTGGGGAGCAGAAATGTTAATAATCGATGCACCCGGTTTTTTAAGATGCGGATAAATTGCCTGCATTACATGAAACGTACCCAGCAGATCAATTTCAATCACCGAACGAAATCCATTGGGCGACATTCCCATCGCCAACGCGGGAAAATTACCTGCCGCACCCGATACCACCACATCCAATTTTCCCCATGCAGCTGCAATTTCAGCAATTCCGTTTTTAATGGCCTCGGCTTCACGCACATCGGCAGCAAAACCACGCGCATCAACGGCACCACACTGTTTAAGCGACTGCAGTGTGTCATCCACTTTTTCTTGTGAACGGCTCACCACCGCAACGCGTGCGCCCGCTTTAGCGAAAGTTTCTGCAATACCGCGATTAATACCGCTAGTACCACCCACAACCAAAACATTTTTGTGCTTGAAATCGAATTGTAAAGACATACATTTTCCACTCATCAGTAAGCAATCATTAAACACATGGCGAATTAGTATCAAAAAATAGCATCAAAAAACGCTGCGCTTCTGTTCTACACTCACGACCTAAAATCGTGACTTAAAACCGTGGCCTAAAATCGTGAAAAGTCCGGCGCACGTTTTTCAAAAAAGGCAGTGATGGATTCCTTGCATTCCTCTGATGCCAAGCCTGCCGCAAAACCGGTGTATTCCGTGCTGAGCGATGCATCTACCGCAACACGGGTCGCCGCACGCAAAAGTGCTTTCGTACGGCGTACAGCGCCCGGAGGTTGTTGGGCCAAACGCGCGATTTTTGTTTTTGCGTATTCCGTTAGCTCATCCCACGGAACCGCCTTGGTCACAACGCCCAAATCAGCCGCTTCTGCACCGGAAAAAGGTTCACCCAGAAAAAACAGCTCAGCCGCTTTCTGTTGGCCGACCAGCCGGGGAATCAAATAACTGCTCGCATATTCAGGGCACAAGCCGAGATTGACAAAGGGCAATTGCAGGCGCGCATCATCAGCGGCATACACAAGATCGCAATGCAGCAGCAACGTCGTACCAATCCCCACCGCATGGCCACGAACCACCGCCACTACCGGTTTACCACAATCGCGCAATGCCTCCATAAAACGTACAACAGGGTGATGCTCATGGATTTCAGGCTCATTCATAAAATCCATCAAATCATTGCCACTGGTAAAAAACTCATCCGTACCTGTGAGCACAACCACACGCACCTCCGCATCCGCATCGGCACTTTTGATCAAATCAGCCAAAGCGCCGTACATCGCTAATGTCAGCGCATTTTTACGCTCCGGGCGATTCAGGCTTAGGGTAAGTACACGCGCCTCAAAGTGAGTAACAATCTGGGGTATTGGGCTGGTTATCATTATCGGATCCTTGTTGTTCCTGAGGTTGGAGGGTCGATTGAGTATAGCCAACGCCATCCATTGCGCGCATAAAAGATGGCACCACTCTCCCCCGGCGAGTACAATTCGCCACCTTCTACATTGAGCAATAATGACCGAAATTACCCTATGAATATCCGTGAACTTCTCAACCAAAAAGTCCTTGATGCAATGGCCGCCGTTGGTGTGCCAAGTGGCCTACCCGCCTTGATAGCCCCCGGAAAAAAAGCCGGTTTTGGCGATTACCAAGCCAACTGTGCTATGGGAGCCGCCAAAGTCATGGGAACCAACCCACGCGAACTGGCAAGCAAAATAGTCGCTGCACTGGAACTGGATGGCATCGCCGACAAACTGGAAATTGCAGGCCCCGGATTCATTAATATCGACCTCAAGCCTGAATGGCTGGGTGAGCAAATCGCCAACGCCCAAAGCGACAGCCGTTTGAAAGTAGAACAAGTCACTAACCCACAAACAGTGGTGATTGATTACTCCGGCCCCAACCTCGCGAAGGAAATGCATGTTGGTCATTTACGTTCCACTATTATTGGCGATGCACTCGCGCGCCTGCTGGAATTCCAAGGGCACAAAGTGATCCGCCAGAATCACGTCGGTGATTGGGGTACGCAATTTGGAATGTTGATCGCTGAGCTTGAGGAACAATTGGGCGCTAATGGCGATGGCAGCATGGCGCTCAAAGATTTGGAAGTGTTTTATCAACAAGCCAAAAAGCATTTTGATGATGACGATGCCTTCGCCAATAAAGCGCGCGACTATGTCGTTCGCTTGCAATCCGGCGATGCACAGATGCTGAAATTATGGGAGCAATTTAAAACCATTTCCCTGCATCACAGCAGCGAAATTTATCAGCAGCTTAATGTCACCTTAAAAGACAGCGATGTGCGCGGTGAAAGCTTTTACAACAATGATCTCGCACCGGTTGTAAAAGAATTGCAAGAGCAAGGGCTCGCAGTTGAGAGTGATGGTGCGCAGGTTGTGTTCTTACAAGAGCTCGCCGACAAAGAAGGCAATCCATCACCCATGATTATTCAAAAACAAGGCGGTGGTTTTTTATATGCCACAACTGATTTGGCAGCCTTGCGTTATCGCGTCAACACGTTAAAAGCGAACCGCATTATGTATTTTATTGATGCGCGCCAATCGCTTCATATGCAGCAGGTATTTACCCTTTCGCGTAAAGCAAAATTTGTCGATGAGTCTGTGAGCCTTGAACATCTGGCATTTGGCACAATGATGGGCAGTGACGGCAAACCTTTCAAAACGCGGACTGGCGGCACAGTGAAATTGGCAGAGCTGCTAACAGAAGCGGTGGAACGTGCAAGCGCACTGGTAGTAGAAAAAAATACTGAGTTAACACCAGCCGAAGTCGCAGAAATTGGCCGCAAAGTGGGTATTGGTTCCGTTAAATACGCTGATCTTTGTAAAACACGCACCAACGATTATGTGTTTAGCTGGGAATCCATGCTCAGCTTTGAAGGCAATACAGCACCGTACTTACAATATGCGTATACGCGCGTACAAAGTATTTTCCGCAAAGCGGGCATTGCACCTGAGTCATTGAACAGCGCAATTATTATTGGGACAGAACAAGAAAAAAACCTTGCAATCAAACTACTGCAATTCAGTGAAGTGTTGGATCAAGTTGCGCGCGAAGCCATGCCACATTTGCTGTGCACCTATCTGTACGATATCGCCAGCCTTTATATGAGTTTTTATGAAGCTTGCCCAATCCTGAAAGAAGACATAGCGCCGGAGTTACGCGATAGCCGCTTACGCCTGTGCCATCTTGTTGCACGCACTATCGCGCAAGGCCTGGATTTATTAGGCATCGAAGTAATGGAAAAAATGTAATATCGAATAACAGGCCTGCATTTGGACAAAATTAACTAAACGCAGGCCTGCATAACTCGCAACCACTATTCAAACCAAATACTTATTAGAAATTTATAACACGGGCAATACTCGGTCATCTTTACCCCAACAATATCATTATTAATTTGCCGCTAAAAAGTAGCGCGCAGAGGAGGTAAACATGAAAATTTTTGCACTCATTCCAGCACTCGCATTATGTCTGGTATCAGCATCCTGCTCTCACCCACAAAACGCTTCCCATAAAAATATTCCCTCACTCAACGGTGTTGTTATTGAAAAGCAACCGCTGGCCAATGCGCATATTATTCTGCGCGACTCAACCGGCAAGATGCTCACTACAACTACCGACAACACAGGGCAATACCAGCTCTCCTTGCAAGGCATCACACTCCCAATCACCTTGTCTGCAGTAAGCAACGGAAGTGAACACGCATGCTTGGATAACACCAAACTACGCCCTGTGTGCATGGCCGCGGTGATCAATACTTTCCCGAATAAAAATGCGCCTATCGGGAATATTAACCCTCTGACAGATCGTATTACATCTGACATTGCTGCATCACAGGGCTTTATTGGTCCACAACAATGGATAATGCAAAACAGAGTTTTCAATATTGATGAAGCACACTTAGAACAAGCGCGCGCAGAAATGCGCAGCGGATTTTTGCAAGCATTAAAAGACTCCGGCGTTACTCACCCGGAAAGTTTTGATCCTGCCACATACCCTATCAAGCCACATGACAACCTTAGCCATATTTTTTCGTATATCCATCACAACCGCAATTATGATAACAACACCGGCGAACCAGGCCACACAACACTGAGTGATATCAGCTTTCGCCCTATTGTTGGGCTAACAGCAAGAGGGGCATATGAACCGCTTGATCTGGCGCGCGCACGAATTGAATTAAATGAAATCCAGAAAGCGTCGGTACGTATATTTATTGTGGGTGACTCTACATCAGCGGTCTACGAGCAACTGCGTTACCCGCGTATGGGATGGGGACAACAATTTGCAAATCAATTACATGCAGATAAAAACATTAAAGTCATTGTAGGCTCTCGCGCTGGACGCAGCTCACGTGATTTTTACAACGGACGCTGGTTCGCACAAATGGAAAATCTCATCCAGCAAGGGGATTATGTTTTTATTAATCACGGCCACAATGACCAGAATTGTGATGTAAAAAAACCTTTGCGTGGCATAGCAGATGTCACAAATCTATGCACCTACCCTAACAGCCCCGAAGGCAAGCCCCAATATCCTGCAGGCTCACCTGAACTGTCATTCCAACACTCTCTGGAGCGATACATTCATATTGCACGTAAACTCGGTGCACAACCGGTGTTATTTACACCGACAGCACGAATTAAAGATAAAGATGGAAAACAGGCAACTCTGGTAATTTCCAGTCACTTCACTCGACAAAACATAAATCAAGGCTATCTCTTCACTGGCAATTACACACAAACAATCAAAGACACAGCGCGTGCCAATAAAGTACCCCTGATCGATCTGGAAGCGGCCAGTATTGAATTTGCAAACAAGGTGGGAACACCCGGCTGGAAAAACTACTGGCTGGTTGTCGATCCATCGATTAACGCTTTTTATGCGAATGGAGTACCAGGAAGCCCGCAATCGCCTGATGGCACACACTTTCAAGAAAATGGTGCCAGTGTGATAGCCTCGCTGGTCGCTAGGGAGATCAAACGAACCCCTGAACTTTCCGCCCTGAAACGCTATTTCAAACAATAATCTATTTATTAATATCAGGGATGTTCATTGGGTATCTATAAACAAAAAATCCGAAAAATAAAAAACCCCCGGGTAAAAACCAGGGGGTTTTAGTGGATCACTTTAACAAAGCAAATTATGCACTGAATAATGCTGCGCTATCCAAGCCCTGCTTTTCCATAATATCGCGCAAACGTTTCAAGGCCTCTACCTGAATTTGACGTACACGTTCACGGGTCAAACCAATTTCAAGCCCCACTTCTTCCAATGTACTTACTTCATATCCACGCAAACCAAATCTGCGCGCTAATACTTCACGTTGCTTTTCGGTTAATTCATCCAACCAATGATCAAGACTGGTAGTCAAGTCAGCGTCTTGTAGCAGAGCAGCTGGATCAGACACATGGGTGTCGGCAATGGTATCGACGATTGCGCGATCAGATGAGTTGCCAATAGGAGCGTCTATCGAAGTAACACGCTCGTTTAAGCTCAACATGTGTTCTACATCAGCAACAGGCTTCTCGAGCAGGCTCGCAATTTCTTCAGGCGTTGGCTCATGATCGAGTTTTTGCGAAAGCTCACGCGCAGCTCGCAGATAAATATTCAGCTCTTTTACAACATGTATTGGCAAACGAATGGTGCGGGTTTGGTTCATAATCGCCCGCTCAATCGTCTGGCGGATCCACCAAGTGGCATAGGTGGAGAAGCGAAAGCCACGCTCAGGATCAAACTTTTCAACAGCGCGAATCAAACCAAGGTTGCCTTCCTCGATCAAATCAAGAAGTGCCAAACCTCTGTTCACATAACGGCGGGAAATTTTCACAACGAGGCGAAGGTTACTTTCAATCATACGCTTGCGCGCTGCTTCGTCACCTTTCAAGGCTTTGCGTGCAAAGAATACTTCTTCTTCCGCACTCAATAATGGAGAGAAACCAATCTCATTCAAATAAATCTGGGTAGCATCGAGCGTTTTGTTATATTTTTCATCAACAATACGGTCACTAGTTCCAAAAGCGGGCGCTTTGGGCAATTCGTCATCTTCTTCTGCCAACATCAACTCTGAATCATCTAATTCGATATCCGATGCAACAAACACATCATCGCGATCAAATGTTACAGAGTCCCTATTTTGTAATGTCATTTTTCAGCCCCTTATATCAATTTTTTTATTTAACCGGCTGGCTTTTTTATCAGTCATCCAGCTCGCTCAAGCTGTACCCTACACATAGATGCCATATGTTCGAGGTATTTACTTATGATCTCCCGTTCTAACTCATAAGTGTGACACTTTATCGTCGCGGCAAGAACTTTAAAGGATCTACCGGTGTACCATCACGACGAATTTCAAAGTGAAGCTTTACTCTATCGGTACCACTTGAACCCATATCGGCAATTCTCTGACCAGCTTTAACAAAATCACCTTCTTTAACTAACAACCTATCGTTATGGGCATAGGCACTGAGAAAGTTTTCATTGTGTTTGACGATCAATAATTTGCCGTATCCACGCAGCCCACTCCCAGAATACACAACCTGTCCAGATGCTGCTGCAAGCACAGGCTCTCCCAATTTGCCGGCAAGATCAATACCCTTATTCAAACCTGTGCTTCCCTGAAATACCGAAAGCAGCACTCCATTTGCAGGCCAGCGCCATTGTGGTGCGCTTTGCGCAAGTGCTTTAGGCTTTGCATTGGCAACAGGAGCCGTATTTTTTTCTTTACGAACAGCATCATTACGCTGGGGTGTTTTTAAGGTGGCAGGTGTTGGTTTTCTTAAAATAGCAGGCGTCGAAGAATGCTGATTGATACGGCCAGAATTCGCTGCCGCATTCACATCAAGCTTGATAACTTGTGAAGGGCGAATGATATAAGGAGCTGATATACCATTGTATTTCGCCAAAGATTCGTATTTCAGACCATATCGCCAAGCAATTGAAAATAGCGTATCGCCTGGAGCAACAATATGAACTTTGGGCCTTTTGGTGAGATCCTGCGACTTGTCTGACACAGGTGCCGGAGTATGAGATATGCATGAGCAAACAGAAAAAGCGATCAATATTATGAACATTTTGGATGGCGCGATCAGCTTATTGAACAGCACTGGAGGCATAAAACTACTCAAGATGGATGTCCATTATTTGATCATCGTTATGCAATTATGATCTTAATAATTAGAATTTATTTTAAAATCATCTAATATTTTTATAAAAAAACGCCCCAAAACGGGTTTTAAAAACAGTAAAAACATGTTTCGCAGGCTAAGAATGCCCTCTTCCAGACCGGGTTTTCAAAAAAAGTCCATCCCGTGTCCACTATTTTGTGCAATGTTTAGATTTAGCTTTAAGTATTAACGAGAAGTCCCTGATAAAAAAGGAACAAATTTTACAGGCTCTAATATTTGCGTGATGTAGTTTTCTGAATCACCATCGCGCAACACAAGATGCAATTGCTGCTCCCGCCCTCCGACCGGGATGACCAGCACACCGCCAGGGGCAAGCTGTTTCAGCAGCTCATCAGGGATAGCTTGGGGGGCCGCAGTACTTAGGATTCCATCATACGGACCTGCTTCTGGCCAGCCGAAACCGCCATCTGCATGGCGCAACTGGATATTTCTTAACCCCATCTGGCGAAAGCGATCACGCGCTTTGTCTTGCAATGGCTTAATTCGCTCAACACTGTATACATGCGGCACTAATTGAGCCAACACGCAAGTCTGATAGCCAGAACCCGTCCCCACTTCCAGCACTTTATTCAGCTTGCCACCTGCAGCGCCTAACAAAATTTCCGTCATGCGCGCAACAATATAAGGTTGGGAAA